>NZ_JBKHUP010000108.1:0-23042 GCF_046565525.1 Coleofasciculus sp.
ATGCCTGATACCAAAACCCAAACCCCTGTAATCCTCATGTAGGGGCGAGCCGCTTGGCTTAATTAACAACACCACTCGATTTAATCCGATCGGCTCGCCCTGTTCTAGCGATCGCCATCTCGGTTATCGGGGTTGAATGGATGTGCGATCGCGTCTTCAGATCGGGATAGAGAAGAATAGGCGGGAAGCAGACGTTTAACCCATGCCTGATACCAAAACCCAAACCCCTGTAATCCTCATGTAGGGGCGAGCCGCTTGGCTTAATTAACAACACCACTCCATTTAATCCGATCGCGTCGCCCTGTTCTAGCGATCGCCATCTCGGTTATCGGGGTTGAATGGATGTGCGATCGCGTCTGATTGCTGATAACCTTTAGGCAAAACCCGCCCTGACTCCGTTTTGATTTTTGCCCACAATTGCGGTGTGACACAGCTAAAATTGTGGAATAGATTTGACGATTAAATCGGGCGCAAGCATGAAAGCCCCTACGGTTTCTCTACATAAGCGGTAAAGCCAGACGCTGATGTCCCAACAAACACCTGGAATCACTCGCTACGTCTCGCCCAGCCGGTTAAGCGCCAGATACTGATAAACAACGCCGCAGAAACCAACGCGCCCATATTCCACTTCACTGAATCCTCTAGCAATCCCCAGCGCTGAGACTTCTTCTGGGATTGAGCTTGCTCCTGCAGTTGAGTTTCCCCTTGTTCCAGAAATGTCGAAAGTTGCTGCTTCACCTCAGCTAACTGCTGAGTATTCTGGATCTGTGGTGTGCGCCCTTGACTAAATTGACTAATCAGAAGCTGCATCTGTTCGACAGTCGTCGCTTGTTCTATGGCAACTTTTACCTGTTTAATCTGCGCCTGTCGCTGTTCAACCTGCTGAGTAATTTGCTCCGTGTTCCGCGCTTCGAGTCGGATTGTGTTTACAACACCCAAGGGAACCAGTAAAAAGAACAAAATCCCCACTAGCAAAGCCAACCAGGACAAAATACTCAGAATCAGAGGTTCTAATCGGGTGCGTTGATCCCGTTCTCCTAAAAACACCAGCGCCAATCCCAGCAACGGTACAGGCACCCGTTCCACCAATTGCCCAAGCGTCTGAAATTCCCAAGCGGGATTCATAAAAAGGGGAGGTACAAATATCTCTACGACATCGAAGAATGCCAAAATCAATAAACCATAGCCGATCCACCGCGCTACTGCAATTGACTTGGATAGACCGGCACTAAACTTCCACAGTTGGTCGATAGCTGGAACAAATTTATCTTTTTCTTCTGATTGCGTCATGGTTTTAATTATCAGTCTTATGTCTTATGTCTTATGTCTTATGTCCGGTATCGTGATCACAACGATTTACTAGCAGACTAAATGACGTTTGACGTTCAATAGATTATCTGCTGTGTAAAACTCATCCTCTTTTGCCGTACCTCTGGAAACCGATTTTAATTTATGATGGCGACAAATGTAGAGACGTGCCATGGCGCGTCTCTGCCATGGGGCGTCTCTACCGACGGCTGCAATGCCAACGACTCAAGCCTGGGAAGCCTAGCCGCTGACTGTCCTTTCCCCTTCTCAGCTAGAGTTGCCAGAATGACTTTCAGCAATACGACGAGAACGGCACCAAAAATCAGCGCTAACACAAAAACCCGCACCTGTTTCCAGGACATTATGCCTCCTCAGTCTCCGGAGAACTTGCATCCTCCATCCGCAGCAGCAACCAGTAAAACACGCCGAAAACCATCACGGAAATCATCCCGAAAACTAGAGATCCTTCGCCTTCATGCCAGTATTTAAACGCTTCCATATTTTGGGCATTTGCCAGCACCGCCATCAAAGCCACCCGGAAGCTATTAACGACAAATCCGACAATCAACGCCATGATTGGCACAAAATACTGCTTGCGCCCAGCGATGGGAAACATGATTAGGCAAATCACGGATAGTCCCAACACATAGGTCATGGCTTCCATGCCGGAACAGCCATGATACACCTTAACGCCACCATCAGGAAGGTTAATAAAGACCTTATCGTACAGATAGACCTGAAAGCCCATATACCAAAGCATGAACGCCGAAAATTTAGCCGTGATCGGCGAAATATCCGGTATAAATGAGGCAATTGTAGCCGGTCCACCGAGAAAAAAGAGAATCGTTATTTCTTGCCAGTATTGTTTGAATCCTTTAAACCCAGAGGCAAGTAACGCGACACCAATGCCGGAAATAAACGGTAGCAGGCGCAGTAACGGTGCCAGCCTTTGTACATTTTCATTGTTTAGCTTCAACCCACTGATGCTGGCGCTGTACCAGAGGACAAAACCAATGACGAGCGCCCCAGCAATGCTAGGGAGGACTCCACTTTCCAGGTTTAACTCATGGCGTTTGCCCCACAGCAGGGAACCGACAGCTAGCCAAAACAAAACGCTCATGCCGAGTTGGGCTTCGTCTCCGGCTTTCCAACCGAGTGTCATGTAAATGGCAACTAAGCCAGCGGCTATGGCAAGAAGCCAGTAGGGGGGGATTTTTAATCGTTGCAGGGGTGTGAGGGAGGTGGCTTTCATAGGGATTTTTGGGTAGAAACGATTAGGGATAAAGATTAACCAAACTGAAGCCTTATCCTTACATTAAAGTCGAGATCATTATCGTTTGTCAGGTCTGTCCAGGCAAATTCATTGGGGGACAGTCGCCAGAAAGTATCGCTCCCATTGGGGTTAGCGGCAATTAATGAGAAAAAGGCTAAAGGCGAATTCCCCAGTAAATTGTCGGGGTTTTCCTGTAAAAACTGTTCGGTTGTGCCATTTGGGATCAAATACCATCCCAAAGCGCGATCGCTCTCGACATTCAGTGTCCTTTGTCCATTCCCCGTCTCTCCCGGTGCAACGATAACCTGGCGATTCGGCTGAGAAAGGGCAGCCGCAGCATATCCTGGATCACCGGGGAATAAATTTCCGATTCGTCCATTGGGGTGATCAAACAAAAATAAACCCAGTTCATGATTGATCAGACTATCTTGTGCCATCCAGTTTAAAATCAGGGGTCTGATTTCCTCCAAATCCCCTGGCACCGTCCAATCAGCGTTACTCACATTGAAGATAATATCATTAAAATCTTGATCGCCTCCCCCGGTGAGATCTTCCCAAGCTAATTGCACCATACCATCCCCCAAGTCGGTGCGTTGAACATGGTTAAACTGGTCAGGATTTGCCGCCGTTACGGAGAAAAAGGCAATAGTTTCCCCATCTAGACGATTTTCGGGATTCTGCGCCAGCCAGTCTGCTGTGGTACTATCCTGAATTAGATAAAACACCCAATAGTCTCCCGCCTCTAGGGTCAAATCCACACCCTTACCCACATTTTCACTTCGGGCAAATAATACCTGGCGTTCGGCACTCTTTAAGGCTTGCTGGGCATATCCGGGATCACCAGGGCGCACCCCATTCACAGTCCCCATCGCATCATCTACCCGCAAGACACCCACTTCATTTTTAAACTTGGCTTCTCGGAACGTCCAGTCGAACTGTAAGCGCACCGCCTCTTTTGGAGTTCCGCCAACTTGGAAAACTCCCTGGGTTGAACCAATTTGTGCCAAATCCACTAAACCAACGGGTAGAGTCGGTGTAGGTGTAGGGTTATCATCACCTTCATCAACATCCGCGATCGCAATCTCAAAGTCCTGTTCAAAAGAGAAGCCATCGGCATCGGTACTGCGGACTGTAATCTGATGACTCGTATTTGTCTCAAAGTCTAGCTGAGAACCATCTGCAACTCGCAATTGATTTTGCGCGATCGCAAACCGTCCTCCCGCATCATCAATTAACCTGTAAGTATGGCTATCGCCCACATCCGGGTCATTCGTCGAAAGCATACCCACAACCGTCCCCGGTGACGTATTTTCGGCGACAGTTCGATTATCTAAACCAATGGCTGTAGGCGGATTGCCAACAGGAGTTACTGGACTTTGCCAAACTGAGAAAAAGGCATCCCGATTCCCACCCGAAGTACCCTGAAGCGGATTAACCGTAATCATATTCGTACCCGTGTTCGTGGACACCATTGCCCGGATATCTCCAAACACCGCCACTCCATTCACCTCGGAACCCGATGGATTACCTCCCGACCAAAGTCCCACCAGTTCCCTCGCTTGAAAATCCTCGCTGACAGCAATTACTGCTCCTTCAAAGCCACTGTAGTCTCCTACAGGAGTCCCATTGATTTGCAACTGGGAACGATCGGGTAAAAAAGCACCAGCTTGACCCCCAATATAAACTCTGCCCTTGGCATCTGCCGTAATCGCATTAACTGCAAATGAATTTCCTGCATTATCGGAGGAACGGCGGGTGAGGAAAATCTGACCCTTATCCAGAGTTCCTGTCGCCGGATTCAATCGGGCAAAATAGGCAAATTTCCCGCCACCACTGTTTGAGGTGTTCGTGTAGTTGTCGATATTAACATTACCAGCCGTAGTGGTGATATTTTGGGGATCGCGTTGAAAAACACTATTCCCTCCATCCAAGCTACCTGCAAAGTAAAGCTGATTATCCTGTCCAATCGCTACTCGTAACCCACGAGTATCTGCACCTAGATTTTCTGTTGTGGCTTCATTGGCAGAAAAATCGTAATTTTCCCAGTTAATCTGACCTGTGTAACTATAGCTGCGGAGTAGGGGAAGCTGTAGATTAGCACCCACCTGTCGATATCCGGTGACAAATACCGATGAAGTATTACTGTCAATTGCCACATCTGCAATCTGGGTTCCTGAGACAGTAAAATTACCGATGGGAGTCCCCTGTGGATTATAAACCGTCACCTGCTTATCTGCGAGGACAGCAACTTGACCCTGCCCCGCCACGGCGACTCGTTGGGCGCTACCTGGATTCGCACTCCAGAGGACTTGGCTGGCGTCGCTGTTAAGGGTTTTAACGCCAAAATCACCGACCACTGTAATTGTGCCATTGTTGCGATTGAGATCCAAGTCATCCACATCAGTACCCACCTGAGTCACCGATAGCACGGTTTGTCCCGTGGAATCTACACGGATAACTGCCCCCTGCCCTGGTGCTAAACTCTGAGTTGGTGTTAGATCAAAATTCCCCCCAATCACAATCGTTCGATCTGGGGCAATTTCCACCGCATTGCCACTGTCATCACCACTTCCCCCCAAAAAACTGGCACTCCTGACTGTTAGATTATTATCCACCGCATCCAGTACCGCCTGATACGCCGACTGCGCCCACTTATGCAACGCCAAGTCTGATTCAATAGTTCCCTGAGATACCTCCAAATCCCAGTCACCGCCCAGGGCTGCACTACCCGTGCGATCGCTAGAGGCGGCTACATCTGCCCCTGTCAACTGACTCACCTGTTCGATGAACTGCTTTCCTGATGCGGTTGCTACCAAACTACATGCATAGAATAAAATATCAGCATCCGGTGTTAATGCCCCTGCCCAAGTTTGCAACTGACTGGCATAAGTATTCAGGGTGTCAAGATTCAATTGTCCTGTGCCTAATTGCAAACCTGCCGACATACCATGGGAAATAATATGAACACTGGATAGTTCTTGACGTTTTGCCAATACCTGGGTAATTTGGCTAACCCCATCTTGATCCGGTGTCAGCATAACCACCTCAGCCCCAGGTACAACCCCAGCCACTAAGGTTTCGGCATCGGCAATCCCTGCGTCCACGAATACTAAAGTACCACCTTCGTTCCCCAGATCCAGCCCAGTGAGGACATCTCGCCCCGTTGATTCTTTTGATTCAGCGTTTAATGTCTCTGGGACTTCTCGCCTAGATAAGCGGCGTTCTAGGAACGGAACTGCCTGTTCAATGTCAATAACCGGAATGTCTGGAAATACCTGCCACTCTGGGATATACGCCTCACCAATGGGGTTGCGATCGCGGTTTGGTAAGCCATTGACTCCACCGATTGGATTGGACGCGAGTTCCTCTGAGTACCCAGATAAAATGTCCGCCTCAGCGGATACTCCCAATTCTGTTCTTGGTTTGATCAGTTCCATCTATACCTAACAACCCTTCATCGCCATTGCCACTCCAATCTAGCCTTATAAATCCGGGAATCAAAGAGTGTTGAGAGTATAGAGACGATTCAGAAGTTCCCTGTCTAATCACCAATGACGAATGAAAACTTAAAAAAACGCAACATTATCGAGAGTGCTTCGTAAGAATATTTTACATTTTTTTGCTCTGATCTTGGTTAAGCTGAAAATAACAGAGGAATTCAAGGGAAAAAAATTATGAATGCTGTTTTTGGGACTAGCGCTAAGCGACCCACCTGGCAAACGATTGCTCTGTTTGTCTTGGGTCTGTGGTTAAGTAGTAGCTTCATTCTAGATTTCGTGATCATGCCCACACTGGGAACGGCTGGTATGTTGAGCGACGCCAGTTTTGCCAGTGCTGGTTATTCGGTTTTCTGGATATTTAATCGTATCGAGTTACTCTGTGCCGCTTTAGTGTTAACTAGCATCTTGGCATTGCGTGGTACATCTAATCTATATCATCATGTCAGACGCTGGTCGATCTTATTATCTGGGCTTCTGTTAGCAATTGCTCTCATTAATACCTACATCATGACGCCCCAGATGAGCGCTCTAGCGATGCAACTGAATATGTTTGAGCCAGCAACGGGTATGGCAAGTGGAATGGTTCAGATGCATGAAGGCTATTGGTTTTTAGAGGCGATTAAGTTAATTGTCGGTGCGACTGTATTGGCTTGGTGTTATCACGATTCGCGAGAAATCGCTTAACAGGTTTTACCATTGAACCACCATCAGTAGGGGCACGACATGTCGTGCCCCTACTGGTTTGATACTAAATCCGGGTTTCCCACCCCCGTTATGATTCAGTCTGCTGAGGCGGACTACCCTTCGGGAAGGCTTCGCCTACGTTGGTTTAGCAGCGATTTCAATCGCCGTGACCAAACCCCTACGGCGTGGTGAGGAATCGCCGTCCTTGTAGGGCAGTGAGGATGTCAAAATTGACAACGTTGAACCGCTGCAGCGGAATCTCCCCGAATTCGACGGATAGCGACTTCTAGTTCACTTAAATCTTCTTGCAAACCGCAATACTGAACTTGTAGAGTCTGTAATGTCTCAGCTTCCACTGTCTTGCGCTCTTCTAACTGACGCAGTTCAGTTCGAGCCGTCGCTATTCTTTGTTCCGTGGTTTGGATTTCCCCTTGCAGTGTACTTAGGCGTTGTTGTACGGTGCGGAGTTCGCGGCGAGAGACTTCCAGGCGTTCTTGAGCGGTTTCGATTTCCCCACGTACCGCCACCAATTGGGCTTCTAGGCTTTGGCGTTCACTCTGTAGAGACTCAACTCTGGCTTGGGCGCTGCTAACCTCTTGTCGCACTTCAACTAACCGTTGTTGAGATTGTCGCACAGACGTTTGGGAGGCTTCCAGGCGTTCTTGAGCGGTTTCAATTTCCTCCCGTACCGCCACCAGTTGAGCTTCTAAGCTTTGGCGTTCACTTTGTAGAGACTCAACTCTGGCTTGGGCGCTGGTAATTTCCTGTCGCACTTCAACTAACCGTTGTTGAGATTGTCGCACCGCCGCTTGAGAGGATTGGAGTTGGGTTTGGGCGGTGTCAATTTCTTCTCGAATGGCGATTAACTGTTGTCGAGATTCCCGGATTTCGACTTGGAAGGATTGGAGTTGAGTTTGGGCGGTTTGAATTTCTTCGCGCAGGGCGACTACTCGCTGTTGCGATTGATTGACTTGAGATTGAGAGGATTCAAATTGGGCGGTTAGGGTTTGGCGTTCATTCCGCAACGTCTCTAATCGGGCTTCGGCGGTGCGAATTTCGGTTTGCAGCGCTACAAGTCGCTGTTGGGCGCCACGAACTTCGGTGGTAGATTCGCCAGAGGTGGTAAGAATAGAGAGTAAGGTAGTTACTTCCAAATCTGTGCCGTTAAAACTCGCCGCCCGTTCTAAAGACGCGATCGCTTGGTCGAAACGTTCTAATTGATACAGCGCCAATCCCCGCCGTTTCCAGGCGAGGGCGTTTCGCGGTTCAAGTTCTAAGGCTTTGTCACAACTGGCTACCGCGTCTTGATAGCGTTCGAGTTGATAGAGTGCGGCGGCGCGTTCCACCCAAACTGAAGCCATCTGAGCATCAATTTGCAGAAGTTGGTCATAGATAGATAGAGCCTGATTATACTGTCGCAACTCAGATACCAGCACTTGGGCAATTCGCTTGGGTATGACTGTGGTGATTAAGCTTTGTTCATACTCAGATTCGGCGTTCAAGGTTAAGGTTTGTTGCCAAGTATTAACCGCCGCCTGATAGCGTTGTAGTTCGTATAAGGCTTGTCCTTTCTGATACTGAGCTAAAAGATAACTGGGTTGAAGTCGAATCGCTTCATCGTAGGATGCGATCGCGCTTTCGTACTGTCCCCAATTACTAAATATCTCACCACGCCAGTACCACGCCAAGAACGCCTCTGGCTCAATCTGCACGATCCGATCTAGGATGGCTATTGCTTCGCGATATTTACCCACACCCCGTAACTGGCTCACCTGTTGCCACAATTGATCCAGCAATTGCCCTTGCGCGATCGGTATTGTGGTGGGGGTGCGATCGAACTTTAGAGGTTCAATCGGTGTTTGCACCGTCGCACTGGCGATACCACCAGTCATTAATGTCGCTAAGGCTACACTTATCTGAAATGGGATTTTTGACATACTGACTCCTCAGACCTGAATATACCATCAACGAGAATAACTCTGTTGATAGTTTAAATTAATGTATAACTTTATCAAGTTCTTTGTTTATATACTACTTGTGATTAACAAATCCGTAATATCTTAGCAGAAGTTTAAGAATTAGTTATCCATAAAGACAGGGTAGACTTTTTTTTAGGACAAAATCATTGGTTCCTATTGACAGGCGGACTAAATTTTCCCTGACGCGATCGCTCCTGGTTAAGCTGTCACGCATTTAAAATTGGGAATGGGTAGCGAGCAAGATGCTTGCATTACAACAATTTTGCAGTTGTTGACATTAAGGTTTAAATGCCGAATAATAGCAAGCCAATGGCGAAGACATGGAGGGTGATAAAACTTTTGTGGATTACCACCCGGTCGAGAATAATTTGGGTAAATAGGGGCGTAATTAGTCCAAAAAGCTGGATTAGCAACGAGGCTAAGATAATTTGCCCAATCAGCATCCGGTAGGGGGACAGGGCGCTGATAAATTTACCAAAGGAGATTTTTTGACTTTCAACCTCTTTGAGGCGTTCCGTTGGTTCGATGAGTAAAGCATAACCCGTCCAGCCCTCCAGAAAGGCTTGGCGAGAGATTTTGCGCTTCCCCACCGCCGGATCAGCCACCAACATGCGATCGCCTTTACACCAGTGATCCAATCCTCTGGGATGGTTTGAGGATACCCCCAACTGTCGCCAATGTCGGGGGGTGGAGTATCATTTCCTTGGCTTTCAATTTCACCGCTACGCAACCAGAAGCGACCGGCGTCGGCTGGGGTGGATTGGATTAAGGGTTCCCCGGCGGGAATTTTTTCGGCGTCTAGATAAGGGAGTAGTTGCTGGAGATCCTGGCTGGGAATTTCTGCCAACTCTGTGGTGGTTTTGAGAAAGAGTAGGCGTTGTCGTTGGGTAATGATTGAGACGAGGTGGTTTTGTAGCTCACGAAGCCGCTCAAACCATTGATTGAGTTGGGTTTTGGGCATCCGTGCCACTATACCGGAACTGACCGCACGGACTTGGTAGGGTAAGGCGCGATCGCTCAATAAGTCATCACCTAGCTCAAATTCATACCATTCCAAAGCTTGACTGAACTCAGATGCTAAACTTGAATCAGCTCCCCATTGGTTCAGCAACGAGTGGATAACGGCAACGTTCTGATTATCGGTCGGTGATGCTTGATGTAGCAATTGCCCCCGATTTTTGAGTTTCTGATTCATGGGTAACTCCTCAGCTTGGGCATATTCAAAAGATGGGGATGGCGAGCGAGTTAGGTTAAATTCCTGATTTTGAGTTCATGCGCCGTGATATTCTAAGACTTTGCCACTTGATCCCCAGGATCGGGCAAGTTTTTTCTCCTCCATGATCCTTGACAAAAACAGCATGTTCTCATCTAACTTTCCCCAAGACAATGGACAATCTGGTCACAGTAGTAGTAATGTGACGCTCACCGATGAAGCGGGGCGATCGCTCAGTTGTTCTATCGAGCATTCTTTGAATGTCGAAGGCATCGACTATTTACTCCTCCTCCCCGTGGATTCACCCGTAGAACTTGTCGCCTGGGATGAGGATGATCAAGCCGATGATTTAGCCGACGCTACCCTTGTAGAAGACGAGACAGAAATCGATGAAATCTTCTCAGATGCCCAAGCGGTTCTAGCTGAACAAAATCTCATCCTGAAACGCACAGCGTTTACCCTAACCGTCGCGGGTGAAATTCCGCCAGTGGATGAGGACGAGATTCTCACCATTGAACTCGCCGAAGAAGATGTGGAACTCGAACCCGAACAATTGCAATTGTTAGCGAACTTTTACCATGAAGAACAAGAGTATGGAATTTACACCCCCCTCGATCCCCTGCTCTTTTTCGCCAAGCGCAACCCTACAGGTCAATTAGAACTATTATCTCCCGAAGAATTTCAAAAAGTCCAACCGCTTCTGGAAGAGTTATTATTTGAAGATTTAGATTGAAAATGACAAATGACGAATGACGAATGACGAATGACAAATGACAAATAGAACAATTCAACAATTCTCTAAGTGGACTTACTATCTTGCCTTACTCCCGGTAACCATGGGAATCGGTTTATGGCAGGGGTGGGCATGGTGGAGTTGGGTACAGTCCCCTCCCCTCCTCGATCAATCATTAGACGCATCAACCAATACCCTACAAATTCAAATTCCCTCAGGAACCGCCGCCCAGCAAATCGGTTTTGATTTAGAAGCGGCGGGTTTAATTCGTTCGGCAAATGCTTGGAGACTCTGGAGTTATTGGTTAAAACTGCAAGAACCAGAGGGTGGATTTAAAGCCGGCACCTATAAACTCTCCCCCAGTCAACCCTTACCCGAAGTTGCCCAAAAAATTTGGACGGGTGAAGTGATGCAACTCTCCTTCACGATTCCCGAAGGGTGGTCCCTCCAGCAGATGGCAACCTATTTTGAATCCCTAGGATATTTTAAAGCACAAGACTTTCTCTCGGCGGCGAGTCAGATTCCAGAGGATCAGTTTCCCTGGTTACCCAGTAACTTACCGCACCTAGAAGGCTACTTATATCCTGACACCTATCAATTACCGAGCGATCGCGTCACGCCCCAACAAATTATTAACCAAATGCTCAAACAATTTGAGCAGGTGGCTTTACCCGTGTATCAACAGGGACAACAGCAAACTCAGCTAAGTTTGCATGAGTGGGTCACTTTAGCCAGTATCGTAGAAAAAGAGGCAGTCGTTGCTGATGAACGTCCCCTCATTGCTGGGGTATTTACCGCCCGTCTTAGCCGAGGGATGAAACTAGAATCTGATCCTACTGTTGAATATGGATTAGGTTTTCGCCAAACGGCAGATCAGCCCCTGACTTACGCCCAAGTGAGAACACCATCTCCTTACAATACCTATCTCAATACCGGATTACCGCCTACCCCTATTGGCAGTCCACGATTAGATAGTTTAGCAGCCACACTCAATCCCCAAAATACCGACTATCTCTTTTTTGTTGCCCGCTATGATGGCACTCACTTATTTAGTAAAACTCTAGAAGCCCATGAAGCGGCAAGAGACGCCATTCGTCAACAACGGCAAGCCCAGCAAAATGAATAATATCATGTTTGACTAACGTTTTTCATTATAACTGAATCAAAAAGGGGGGTGTTTTAGGGAGAAATGATGGAAGACCCCTTTTTTTAATATCAAAAAAATATATTTATGGTATGTAAAGCCAGCTAGAGCCGATGTAGCAGACAGCGTGGGAACAGAGGATTTTGATGAGTGAGACTAAACTGATCGGCTATAGCCAAACTCAGTTTCACCACGGCGATCACGAAGACTGCTACGCTATATGAAGGAGAAAAGCTGCTACAACCATTAGGTTGGATGAAATTATTGGTTGATGACAAATCACTGCTTATGTCTTGGGTATCAAACTTAGAAAAGATGGCTTGGGTATCAAACTTAGAACCTGACTTAGTTTTGGGAGGTCCGATCTTGAGTTTGACTCGAGAGATCCTGCAACACCATACGCTTAAGGGGTTAGTGCTGGATGTGGATGAAACCTTGGTTCCCCTGAAAGCCTCCCAAGCCTCAGAAGAACTAAGGGTGTGGGTTGAAGAAATTAGACCCGTAGCCTCCCTGTGGCTGGTGAGTAATAATCTGAGTGAGACGCGGATTGGTGGGATTGCTAATTCCCTAAATCTGCCTTACATCCATGGTGCAGGTAAGCCATCCCGACGCAAATTAAAGAAAGCCGCCGCCGCGATGAATTTGCCTGTAGAACAAGTGGCGATGGTAGGCGATCGCTTGTTTACAGATGTCTTAGCCGGTAATAGACTAGGTATGTTTACCATCCTCGTCGAACCGATGATAGACCCCACTCAAAGCGCCTATTCTTCTCCCATTCGCGACTTTGAAGTCTGGATCTCTCAAATTCTTGGGGTATCACTGCCCAGTAAGCAACATAAGTTTACAAAAAATGATAAATCAAGACAAACTGAAATATAAAGAAAAGATTATAAAAAAGCAGACAGCCAAAAAGTCATGAGATTCTAATAATAGTTCAAATGGGGTCAGCCATTATAAAGACCCTAACCATAAAAAAACAACTGTTATAATTCCATTGCGAGCGCTATATCCCTTAGTTGAGGACGTAGCGCTCTATTGTTTTGAGAGGGGAAGCAGAGAGAGCAGAGGGAGCTGGGGAAGCTGGGGGAGATGGGGAAGATGAGGGATATGGGGAAAATGGAGAAGTTAACTCAAAACTCTACCTTACCTGTTAACTGTTAACTGTTAACTGTTCCCTGACAAATGACAAATGACAAATGACTGAAACAATTGTTGTCAAAGTGGGTACATCCAGCCTGACTCATCCCGAAACGGGTCAGTTAGCGCTGTCAACGATTGCGAGACTAGTGGAAACACTGACAAGGTTGCGTTCCTCTGGCTATGGTGTGGTCTTAGTTACCTCTGGCGCCGTGGGAGTTGGTTGTGGACGATTGGGATTAAAGACTCGTCCTCAAACCCTCGCCCTCAAGCAAGCTGTCGCGGCTGTGGGTCAAGGACGGTTAATGCGAGTCTATGATGATTTATTTTCCAGTCTCGATCAAGCGATCGCGCAAATTCTCTTAAGCCGCCAAGACTTGGTACAGCGCAGTTGTTACGTTAATGCTTACGCGACATTTCGAGAACTATTACAGCTTGGCGTCATTCCCGTGGTTAATGAAAATGATACCGTCGCTGTAGAGGAACTCAAGTTTGGCGATAACGATACCCTCTCGGCTATGGTGGCGAGTTTAATTGAAGCCAATTGGTTATTCTTATTAACTGATGTTGATCGACTCTATTCGGCTGATCCGCGTCAAGTCCCCGATGCTGAACCCATTACCCTGGTAAGCCGGATGGAAGAGTTAGCCGAACTTCAGATACAAACCGGGAACGCAGGTTCCCAGTGGGGAACGGGGGGAATGGTGACCAAAATTACCGCCGCCAGAATTGCCACGAGTGCAGGAGTGAGAACCGTTATTACTCAAGGACGACATCCAGAAACCATCGAAAAAATTTTACAGGGAGAACCATTAGGGACGCAATTTGTCCCCCAACCGCGAACCGAAAACGCCCGCAAGCGTTGGATTGCTAACAGTTTAGTTCCGGCGGGCAAGCTATATTTAGATCAGGGTGCGGTGAGGGCAATTTGTCAAGGGGGTAAGTCTCTATTAGCTGCCGGAATTACCGAGATTGAGGGTAATTTTAACGCCTCAGATGCGGTACAGCTTTGTGATAGTAATGGGGTAGAAATGGCTAGAGGATTAGTAAACTACAGCAGTCTGGAATTACAGAAAATTCGGGGACATAAATCAGCAGACATTCCCGAAATTTTGGGCTACGGTGGTGCAGAAACAGTCGTGCATCGAGATAACCTGGTTTTGAGTAATGTCTGAACAATGACTCATGACTCATAAAACAATAGTGCTGTTACTTGTTATTTTTTGCATTTTTCATCCTGATCATCAAGGAATCCTATAGATAGTAGTTCTAAATGAAACGGGAAAACTTTACCCCTGCCAAACTCTCCCTTTAGCAAGGGTAGGATAGGGGTGGGGTTAAACAGTCAAATGAAAACCCTATATTTACTTCAATGCTAATCCAAAAATTATGAATAACTTCTATGATGCTTTTATCTCCTACGGACGTGCCGATAGTAAAGCATTTGCAACTCAGCTACACCAACGACTCTTGGCGGAAGGTCTCAAAGTCTGGTTTGATCAAAATGATATTCCTCTAGGGGTTGATTTTCAGAACCAAATTGATGACGGTATCGAAAAATCCGATAACTTTCTATTCATCATTGCGCCTCATTCCGTTAATTCGCCCTATTGTTGGAAAGAAATTGAGCAAGCGGTTCAGCGGAACAAACGAATTATCCCTCTACTGCATGTCGAGCAAATCAGTCAAGAAACCTGGCAACAGCGCAATCCTCATGGCACAGATACGGAGTGGCATGACTACAAAGCCAAAGGGTTGCATTCGAGTTTCCCTAATATGCATCCAGCAATTAGTAAGATTAACTGGGTCTATTTTCGTGAAGGACTTGATGATTTTGAGATTTCCTTAGTCGGACTTTTGCAGATTTTTGCTCGACATCAAGACTATGTAAAGCAGCATACATGCTTTTTATCCAAAGCATTGGAGTGGGAACGAAATCAGAAACAGCATAGTTACTTGTTAGTTGCAGATCAGAAACAACAGGCAGAAGCTTGGTTAAAGGTACGCTTTAAAGACGAGCAACCGCCTTGTGTTCCGACTGACTTGCATTGCGAATTTATTACCGAAAGTATCAAGAATGCCAACAACTTGATGACTCAAGTGTTTATCTCATACGCCGATGTAGATAGGGCTACGATGGAGAAGATTTGCCGTAGTTTGCGGCGGGAAAGTATTACAGTTTCGACAAAGACGACGGATATTCAAACGGGGGAAGCATTTGAGGCGGCAGTTAAACGGGGAATTGAACAGGCAGATAATCTAGTTTATCTGCTCTCCCCTGATGCCGTTCATTCAAGCTATTGTCAGCAAGAATTGGATTATGCGCTATCGCTCAATAAGCGAATCATTCCGGTGTTGGTGCGCCAAACTTCAGCCGAACAAATCCCGTCTTTGATCCGGAATTTACAGTATATTGACTTCACCGACAATGTGAAGGACGACGATTACGATCTTGATGAAAGCAAACTTCTGAAGGTTTTATATCAGGATGCCGCTTACTATAACGAGCATAAAATTTTGCTCACTAAAGCGCTGAAGTGGAAGGAACAGTATTGTAACCCTAGCATTCTGCTGCGAGGTTATAACCTACAGAGTGCCGAAACCTGGTTAAAGGTGGCGCGAAGCCGAAGCCAGCATCCGCCTACACCGTTAATTGAAGAATTTATCCGCGAAAGTCTACGCCAACCCCCGGCTGAATCACTCGATGTATTTATCTCCTATTCTCGTGCGGACTCAGATTTTGCCAGAAAGCTCAATGATGAACTGCAACTTCAGGGAAAGACGACATGGTTTGACCAGGAAAGTATTGCATCAGGGGTTGACTTTACCGAGGAGATTAAACAGGGAATTAAAGCCTGCGACAACTTTTTATTCATCCTATCGCCCCATTCAGTAAATTCGCCCTATTGTGCCGAGGAGGTAGAGTATGCAGCACAGTTAAACAAGCGCTTCGTGACTGTGCTGCATCAGTCAGTAAATTCCCAACTCCTGCATCCGGAGTTAGCCAAGGTACAGTGGATTAATTTTAATCGGAATCAGCGGGATTTTCATACCAATTTTCAGCAATTAGTGAGAACGCTCGATACTGACCGAGAACATTTACGCAGTCATACTAAATGGTTACAAAGGGCAATTGAATGGGAGAAAAGAGGGAAAAGTGCTGATTTGTTGTTGCGAGGGAGTGA
The DNA here is from genome assembly GCF_046565525.1 of Coleofasciculus sp. Taxonomy (NCBI): domain Bacteria; kingdom Bacillati; phylum Cyanobacteriota; class Cyanophyceae; order Coleofasciculales; family Coleofasciculaceae; genus Coleofasciculus; species Coleofasciculus sp. The sequence continues at coordinate 16,157 of NZ_JBKHUP010000108.1, forward strand.
AGTGGCTATTGCTCAACAGTGGTTGCTCAAAGCTGAACAAAATCGCAAGCAACCAGCAGCGACTGATTTGCAAAAAACATTCATCCTTGAGAGTCGAAAGCAACAGACACAAGAAGCACAGCGATGGAAGGAACTATACGAAAAAGCCGAACAGCAACGTCGGTGGGCAGAAATTGCTGAAATTGAAGCCCTGAATTCTTTATCTCAAGCGTTGCTGCTATCCCATGAACAGATTAGAGGATTAGTCGCCAGTGTGAAAGCGGGAATAAAGTTACGAGATGCACAAACCCCGGCTCACCTTAAACTGCAAACGGTTGGTCTCCTGCGTCAAGCCCTTTATGAAGTGCAAGAGTGCAATTGTCTCCAGGGTCATTATCAGGGAGTTCTGAGTATCAGTTTCAGTCCTGATGGTCAACTATTAGCGTCTGCTAGCGAAGATAAAACCGTCAAACTTTGGCATCGTGATGGGACCTTACTTCATACCATCCACGGACATGACGACAAAGTTTGGCAAGTCGCTTGGAGTCCTGATAGTCAAACTTTAACCACGGCGAGTAAAGATGGAACCGTGAAACTCTGGAGTCGTGATGGTAAGCAACAACTAACTCTTCAGGAACATCAGGGTAGTGTTTTGGGTGTTAGCTTTAGTCCTGATGGTCAAATGCTAGCCTCTGTAGGTGCAGACAAAACGATAAAGCTTTGGAGTCGCGATGGAACCCTACTGCGAACAATCAAGGGACATGATGACCAAGTCTGGGACGTAAGTTTTAGTCCAGATGGTCAACTACTGGCTACAGCGAGTGCAGACGCAACGGTAAGACTCTGGAATCTAGAAAACAAACGGATGCAAGTTCTTCCCGGACATCGCCGTGCAGTTTGGAGTGTGAGTTTCAGTCCAGATGGTCAAATGCTCGTTTCTGCGGGTAAGGACAAAACGCTCAAATTCTGGAGTCGTGACGGTGTAGAACTGCGAACCCTCAAGGGTCATCGAGATAGTATTTTTAGTTTAAGTTTTAGTCCTGATGGGGAGACTATTGCCTCAGCGAGTGAGGACGCCACGGTCAAACTTTGGAGTCGTGAGGGTAAGGAACTGCAAAGTTTTAAAGGTCACCGTGATAGTGTTTTTGCCGTGAGTTTTAGTCCGGATGGTGCTATTATTGCTTCTGCCAGTGAGGACGCTACAGTTAAACTTTGGCGTCGCCAGAAAATGGAAGTACCCAGCGTCCAGATACAGCTTCCTAAAATAAACAGCGTGAGTCTCAGTCGTGGCGCTAAGATGATTGCCTCGGGGAATGAAGAAGGTATCATCAAACTCTGGGGCTATTGCGGCAAGGAGATGGAAAAATTCCAGTCCAATTTTGCGAGCATTAGACGCCTAAGTTTTAGCCCTGACAATCAGATTATTGCTTCAGCGAGTGAAGATACTATGGTGAGGCTTTGGCATCTTAACACTCAAGAAAGGCAAACGCTTTGGCAACATAAAGAGGCGGTTTTGGATGTGAACTTTAGTCCGGATGGTCAGCGTTTGGTTTCTGCTAGTGCTGATGGAACGGTGAAGCTTTGGAACCGCTACGATGTTTATGCAAAGTTACTCAAAACGCTCCAAGCCGATGAAGAGAGTGTTTTGAGAGTCAGTTTTAGTCCAGATAGTCAAACCCTTGTCTGTGCCAGTGCTGATGGTATGATCAGGCTCTGGGACTGTAATGGTCTCTTACTCAACGCTTTCCAGGCTCATCACGCTAGAGTTTGGGGTGTGAGTTTTAGTCCTGACGGTCAACTGATTGCCTCTTGTAGTGAAGATAAAACCGTCAAACTTTGGCATCGTGATGGCACAGAGGTGCAAGTATTTCAAGGGCATCAAGATAAAATTTTAGGCGTGGAATTTAGCCCCGATGGTCAGGTCATTGTTTCGTTTAGTCGAGACAAAACTGTGAGATTATGGAGCATTAATAACCAAGAAAGGCAAGTTCTTCGAGGACACAATACCTGTATTTTGAGTGCGAGTTTCACTGCTGATGGTCAGACATTGATCTCTGTCAGTGTTGATGGAATCGTCAAATTTTGGAATTTTGATTTGGAGGATTTGCTAGCGTGTGGCTGGAATCGGGTACAAGATTATATAAAGACTAACCCTACTGTGAGTCAGAGCGATCGCGAGCTATGTGACAAAAAAGGATAGGTGATTTAAAGGTGTGTCGCTTTCATCAAGAATCACCGCTCCTTTAGGACGGTGAGTGTCAAACAGACAAAACCCGCCTCACCTTAATGCTGGGCTAACGCGGGTTCAAAAATCTTAATTTTAATTCAGGATTAGATCCTCAAGACGCCGTCACTAATCCACTATGCCGCAGTAACGGTTCCGTACTCGGTTCCCGTCCCCGGAATTTCTTGAATACCTCCATAGGTGGCACACCACCACCTAATGCCAGTACCGTATCCCGATACCGCTTCCCTGTATCCGCTACGGCGGTTTCATTCTCTAAACCGACCTCCTCAAAGGCGGCGAAGGCATCCGCACTAAGAACTTCTGCCCATTTATAACTGTAATACCCAGCCGCATACCCACCAGCAAAGATGTGGGAAAAGGCACAGAGGAAGGAATCTTCCGGTAAGGGTTGTAACACTGTGGTGGTTTTAGCAATACGGTGACGCACATCAGCAGGACTTTCCTCCCCACCGGGCTGATAGCGGTGGTGTAGTTCGATATCGACTAAACTAAAGTGTAATTGTCGTAGCATAGCACTACCACTCATGTAAGTACGGGCTGCCAAAAGTTTCTGATAATAATGCTCTGGCAGGGATTCCCCAGTTTCGTAGTGCTTCGCCATTCCCATCAGCGTGGGGCGATCATAACACCAGTTTTCCATAAACTGGCTGGGTAGTTCCACGGCGTCCCATTCCACGTTATTAATTCCTGCTGCCCCAGCATAATCCACTTTGGTAAGCATGTGTTGCAAACCATGACCAAACTCATGGAATAGTGTCTCGACTTCACCAAAGGTCATTAGGCTCGGGTTACCATCAACGGGTGGCGTTTGATTGCAAATTAAATAGGCTATCGGTAAGCGAGTTGTCGTTTTCCCTGCTTCCGTCAGTTTGGCACGACCCACACAATCATCCATCCAAGCCCCCCCACGCTTCTCGGCTGGGCGGCTGTAGGGATCTAAATAGAAGAACGCGATCGCCCCCCCTGTCTCATCTGCTACTTGGAAATAGCGGACATCCTCATGCCAAACCGGAGCAGGTTCATCCGCAGGCGTAACCGTAACCCCAAATAGCCGCTTAATCAAGGCAAACAAGCCATCGAGTACTTGAGGTAAAGGGAAATAAGGACGCAATTCCTCCGCACTGAAGGCAAACTTTTCTTCCCGTTGACGTTCTGACCAAAAACTGATATCCCAGTGTTTCAAATCGCTGGCTTCTGGTGCGCCTTTAGCCGCCGCAAATGCTTTCAACGCTTCTAAATCCTTAACGGCGGCATCGTAACTAGCGCCACGGAGTTCTTCGAGTAATCCCTCTACTGCCTCAACATTGGGTGCCATTTTGCTGGCAAGGCTTAATGCAGCATAACTTCTAAACCCTAGCAGCTTGGATTTTTCTTGACGCAATTCTAAAATTCGCTCAATCAGGGGGCTATTATCTAACTCTCCGGAGGAGGCGCGACTAACAAAGGCTTTATAGAGTTTCTCCCGCAAATCCCGACGGGTACTGTGCTGCATGAAAGGGACGTAACTGGGATAGTCCAGGGTGATGTGCCAAGGACCGTGCTCCGGAGTCGCCTTTTCTTCCCCGGCTGCGCGAGCGGCTTGAGCGGCTAAACTCTTTAAGCTAGGGGGTAAACCCTCTACCTCTTCTGGACTTGTTAGGGTCATGCTAAATGCCTTGGTTGCATCTAGGACATGGTTAGAGAACTTTGTGGATAGTTCTGCCAACTCCATTTGAATTTGATTGAAGCGCTCTCGCACCTCCCCTTCAAGTCCTACACCAGACAGTTCAGCATCTTTAATGGCAGCTTCTACTATCCGCTTTTGGGCTGGCTCTAAACTGCGCCATTCATCCCCATCCCGTAAGGTTTTGAAGGCTTTGTAGAGGGGTTGGCTTTGGTTAAGTGTGTTGATGAATTGGACGACTTTAGGCTGAACCGTTTCGTAAGCCTCACGCAGTTCTGGGCTATTTTTCACCCCCATCAAGTGACCCACGATGCCCCAACTCCACCTGAGGCGTTCTGTCAATGCTTCTAGGGGTTCCACTAAACCGTCCCAGGTGGGTGTTACCTTTTCCTCTAGGGCGGCTAATTCCTGATCGAGTTCAGCTATTAGCTGCGTTATCGCAGGTACAACATGTTTTGGCTCAATCTGGTCAAAAGGGGGTAGTCCTTTTCCACGGAGTAATGGATTCTCAGTCACAGTTGGGTTAGCAATCATGGGTCGCATCGGATAATCAGACTGAAACGGCATGTAATGGCAATACAAGGCAAGCGAACTTTACACTTGTATCAACCCAACACCTGAACTCTCCCTGGGGAGGCGTTGAGGCGCGAAAATTAAATAATTAGCAAGAATATTTTTTTCAGTCAGTGATCCTTATCATCGTTAAGATTAATTTAAATGGTAGAAGGCAAAGACTGAATTTATCCCTCAGTACAGCCGAGGAAGCAATTTTCCAGACGTGCCATTCTGGTCTAGGAGCAGGGGGAATTCACTCAAAACCATGTCCGACTAGCGACGTGAAGAATCAAGTCGGGGCGGGCGCGAGTTATATCCCTTGTGAGGTAAGAAACGATAGTAGTTTCCGAAGTGAAGGGTCAAAACTCCCCCTATCCCCTCTTCCCCCATCACCTACTTACGCTGGAATACTGAGGAGAAGCGTTCTTTGACTTGGCTGACGGTAGATTGAATCAAATTCCCTGGCGTTGCTTGGGGACGAATTGCCACAACGATGGGTTCGTCTTTAAACTCTTTGAGTCGATGACCATATTCCAACTCGCTTTGGCGCTTCCGCAGTTTGGGGAACAGCCGAAATATTCCTTTGAGTAACTCCTCTTCTTGCTCAAATAACGCCTGGTTGATTTGATTGCTGCGATTCACTGCCATTGAGCCAGCCGGTAACCAGGCTTTCTCTCCCTTAATGCGGATATAGATATTGAATTCTGGTAATCCCGACTTTTGCATTTCATCATACTTGCGGGAAGCGGCTACCCGTTTGACTTTGTTTTTTTTTGCTTTGTGCTGTTTGGGTTGTACTTTGCCAAAGCCGAGTTGGGTCGTCATATTAAGTTCCTCCGAGAATGTCTTAACAAAAGTTTACCTCATTCTCATGAAACTTGTGCAGCCGAAGTTTGGTAATGAATCTGAAATACAGACACCACGCAAAACAAAGGGCGCAGGTCGGTCATTGGTATCAACTTAAGGCTGAAACCCTTCCTTAATCAGAGATCCCCCCTACCCCCCTTAAAAAGGGGGGAACCAGAAATTAATCAAAGTCCCCCTTTTGAAGAAGGATTTAGGGGGATCTAAACGTTGAGCGCTAGTCATACAAAGTCTTAAGTTGACACGGATGACGTCGGTGCGCCCCTACTAACAGAAAAATTTTTTAAATCGAAATTAGGGTAGGTAACGGAAGCTTAAGGAGTGGTTTCAGAAGTTGAGTCCTCAGCCTTAGGTTCACTCGTCTCGTCACCCATCGGTTTGTCTTCAGTCGCTTTGTCAGACATGTCTTTGTCTTCCGTCGCTTTGTCCATGTCTCCCTTTTCCGCCGCCTTATCGGTTGCAGCAGGAGCAGCGTCTTCAGTTGCTGCGTTATCAGGGTTAGCTGGCTCAGTTTCCTCGATAGTCGTACTACCATCCGTTTCTGGGGGAGCGCTACAACCCGTGGCTAATCCCAGACTCAAAAGTGAAGCGATGGCAAATGTAGTAAGGTATTTAACGGTCATAGTCAACCTTTTTGGGTATCCTAGTGGGTTAGGCTTGCCAGACAATTACTGGCTTAAATGCAATTAAAGCGCATAAATGGGAATTTTGGTGAAAAATTTAGTATTTTCTCAAAGAATTACAAAAATTACGGCGCTGATGCCGCAAAACAACCTGTTATTTGATATAATGCCCTGTTTTAATGTCTGACAAGTTAAGTTGGCGCATTGTTCATATAAACCCATCTAAGTTGCATCAGCGAGCATGAACCGTTGGCAGTTTACTGAAGCCTTTGAAGGATTAACACCACGACGCAGGCAGGTGCTGAAATTGCTCTTGGCTGGCGTTTCGGATCAGGATATCGCTCAATCGTTACATATTGAAACATCAACGGTGAGAAAACACGTTGAGAATCTCTGTTCGGCATTTGGTCTGAAAAATGAGTTTCCTGATGAACGGCGTTCTAAACGAGGAGAGTTAATTGCGCTGTTTGCTAAATACCAACCTGAACTCGTAACACGGCAAACACTGAGTGTCACTCACCAGGTGTCATCTGAATTTGTAGATGATGATAATCGAAAGATAGTCAGACGCGAGGAGACGGAAATTTGCGTGACGAGTGAAGTGAGATTAACGATTAAGGATGTGTCCGATTCTCCACTTAATAACCGCGATATCTTTATCCTGATTGATCAGAGTGGTTCTATGGTGAGAAAGGATGAAGATACCGGAAAGCAAACTCGTTACGAGTATCTAGCGGAAGTTGTTGAAGGACATATCGCAGCCATTCTGTCCGTCGATTCTGAATCAGAGAATAAAGCAGATGAAAAAATTGCCATAAAGCAGGGTTGTCCGGCTGAAAACTGCGTTTCTGTTTACTTTTTTAGCCGGGAAACAGTTGTAAGGATTCAGGTCTGTGTTTAGCTTATTAATCAGCCTGGGGGCGCTCGCCGTGACCAAATAACTTTGAAAGGGAC
>NZ_JBKHUP010000109.1:0-22989 GCF_046565525.1 Coleofasciculus sp.
ATCGCGGACAATAGCGGTACAGATCCCGTAGATAACAGCAACGGAAACACCGATACGGCGGATACAGATAACGCCAACACCGATACCACTGACAATGGCGACTCAACCTATAGCCGTGATCCGGATACCGGAAATGGGGATATCGCGGACAATAGCGGTACAGATCCCGTAGATAACAGCAACGGAAACACCGATACGGCGGATACAGATAACGCCAATACTGATACCACTGACAATGGCGACTCAACCTATAGCCGTGATCCGGATAACGGAAGTGATGCGGCGAATAACGGTGGCTCTAACCCCACCGACAACCGCGACAACTCCGATGTCGCCAACAATAATTCCAATACCCCTGAACCCTCTGGAGGAAACACCACAACGGGAAATAACCCGAATGGAACTCCCAGTGAGACTCCCCAACAACAGGCTGCAAGCCAGGAAGAACCATCAATCTCGTCAGAAACGAAGAATGTCAGCGAGCGCGTGGCTCAACTCGAAGCTGATTTTACCCAAGAATTTGAAACCTATCTCCAACAACAATTCGTAACCAAGCGGCTGAATCTACAAGATATCAGTGAACGGACTCGCGACATTGAACAAGTCACCGGTTTGAAAACAGCCGTGATTTATGTCAGCTTTGTCCCTCAATCATTGAATCGTGATGCCAATGCTTGTCAAGCTGAGTCTGCACCCGCCGGAGATCGCCGATTTGGTTATAGCCCCTCAGCATCAAGCAATTGTTCAGCACAAGACAATAAACAACTAGAATTGCTGCTGATCACCGCCGATGGTAAAGCCATTCAACGTCGAGTCGAAAATGCTAATCGGGCTAAGGTTTTAGCACAGACTCAAAACTTCCAGCGATTGCTCAGTGATCCGCGCAACCTCGGATCGACGAACTATCTGGATTCAGCCCAGCAACTCTACCAATGGTTAATCGAACCCTTGGCGGACGATTTAGAGGCACACCAAATCCAAGGTTTAATGTTTGCCATGGATTCTGGGTTGCGATCGCTTCCCATCGCCGCCCTTCACGATGGAGACAAGTTCTTGATCGAGAACTATAGTGTCAACTTGATTCCCAGCTTCAGCTTAATCCAAGCTCCTAATCCCGACATTCGCTCGCGTCAAGTTCTAGCCATGGGGGCGTCAAAATTCTCAGATTTACAACCTTTACCATTTGTCCCCATAGAACTATCCACCATTACAGAATATCTGTGGAAAGGCAAATCATTTCTCAATGAGAATTTCACCTTCCAGAATCTGCAAGAACAAATCAACCAGAACGAGTTTGGCATCATCCATCTAGCCACTCACGCCGAGTTCAAGCCGGGGAATCCAGAGAATTCCTACATTCAACTGTGGAATCGCAAACTACGGCTCAATGAACTCAAGGAACTAGGCTTATCCGATTCAGCCGTGGATTTATTAGTGCTAAGTGCTTGTCGAACCGCCCTAGGCAATGAAGACTCTGAACTCGGTTTTGCTGGCTCAGCATTACAAGCGGGTGTTGATTCTACCCTTGCCACCCTCTGGTACGTTAGCGATGAAGGCGCCTTAGGCATCACGACTGAATTTTATCGTCAATTAAGGCAAGTGCCGATTAAAAGTGAGGCATTACGCCGAGCGCAGCTTGCCATGGTTCGAGGCGAAGTTAGTATTGCGAATGGTCAATTAAATTATGGAGATAAGAGTATAACCTTACCCCCAGAAATCTCGGAACGCGCCAAGGTGAAAAATCTCAACTTCTCTCATCCGTACTACTGGGCACCCTTTACCTTAATTGGTAATCCGCAGTAGATAAGTGGGGAACAGGGAACAAGGAACAGGGAACCGACAACAGGAAACAGGAAACAGGAAACTATCAGGGCACGATATTATCGTGCCCCTACCCAGTTAATTATTCTTGGGCTGTAGGGGTACGGCACAGAAGAGCCCTCATATCATATTAATTCTCTCCTGCCTTATTTCTGATGTTTCTCATAAGCCTCAACAATGCGCTGAACCAGAGGATTACGAACCACATCTTGAGTGGAAAGTTCGCAAAAGGCAATCCCATCAACCGGGCGCAGAATTTTTTGTGCCACCGCTAATCCTGAATCTTGATTCGGCGGCAAATCGGTTTGGGTAATATCCCCAGTAACCACCATCCGAGAACCAAACCCCAAGCGAGTTAAGACCATTTTCATCTGTGCTGGGGTAGTATTTTGCGCTTCATCAACAATTACAAACGCATTACTAAGTGTCCGCCCTCGCATATAAGCTAACGGTGCCACTTCAATAATCCCCCGTTCCATTAAATTGGGAATTTTCTCCCCATCAATCAGTTCGTATAAGGCATCATAAAGCGGACGTAAAAATGGATTGACTTTCTGCTGTAAATCCCCGGGCAAAAATCCTAACTTTTCTCCCGCTTCTACAGCCGGTCGGGTTAAAATTAGCCGTTCATACTCATTTGCCAGTAATGCCCGGGTTGCCAATACCACCGCTAAAAAGGTTTTCCCGGTTCCCGCAGGTCCAATACAAAACGTCAAATCATGATTAAGAACTGCTTTAACGTATTGGCGCTGGCGAAAGGTTTTGGCACGAATCACATCACCGCGACGGGTACGCGCGAGCACATCTTGATGTAAATCCTGAAGTTCATCCTGACGGTTGGTATCTAAGGCATGAAAAGCAGTACGGATATCCGCCTCTTCAATCCGTCTACCCTCGATCCAAAAAGGTTTAAGCGATCGCACCACGGACGAGATACGCTCAACTTGTTTTTGAGTCCCCGAAATTAGCAATTCCTGTCCCCGTAAAACCAGAGTCCCGCCAGTGAGTTGAGAGAGCAACTTCAGGTTACTTTCGCGATCGCCCGCCAGTACCATAGCACTCTGGACACTCGGTAATTCAATCGTTGTAGATACTTCACTCAATGTTTATCATCAGTTATCAGTTATCAGTGAGCAGTTATCAGTGAGCAGTTATCAGCCAGTAGGGTGTGTTAGCGAAGCGTAACGCACCTTAACCAGTATATCGGGTGTGGCTGCGTAAGTCTTGCAACTATTAGCAGGCAGGGAAAACAAAGGACAAATGACAAATGACGAATAACAAATCAAGAACGAGGCTTAGAGTTAGGTTTAGGCAACGGTAAGCGTCGAGGCGAACCTTTCCTCTCCTTGGATCTATCCCCTGAAGGGCTTTCACGGCGGGATGTGCCACCCGACTCATCATAGATATCCAAATAGACCGATTCACCGGCAATCTTAGCCACTCCTTGAATGACTTTGCGAATTGCCTGAATGTTACGACCACCTCGACCAAACACTCGCCCCTTGTCCTCTCCGTCAAAAGCCAGCCGAATCCAGACACGATCATTAGCATGGGCGCGTTCGCAGTCTAAACTCAGCGCCGTGGAAGACTCTAAAAACGGCTCAACCAAAAATCGAACCAGACCCCCATAATCCGGGCTGGTTTTCTGCCCAGTTTCAGACACTGACTTGTTCAAGGACATTGGCTTTCTTCAGAATACTGCGTACTGTATCCGTGGGCTGCGCTCCATTTTTCAGCCACTTGGCAATCGCGGGGGCATTCAGAGTGGTTTGATCGGTTCTGGGGTTGTAGAAGCCCAATTCTTCCAAGGGACGACCATCCCGACGGGCTTTACTCTCAATCGCCACAATGCGATAACTCACTTCACGCTTTTTGCCGAATCGTTTTAATCTAATTTTGACCATAGTTTCCAATAACTCACCTGTTTGATTTTACGCGATGATTAAGGATTTCGGGTAAATGGGGATTCGTCATTCGTCATTTGTTGATTTCCCCATCTCCCCCCGCTCCCCCAGCTCCCCCAGCTCCCCCAGCTCCCCCAGCTCCCCCAGCTTACCCTAAACCCTTATCTTCTCAAAGCTGACCAAACCCCTTCTTCTTCTTCGGCTTTTTCTTCTTCTTCGTCGGACCGCTACCGCGCCAACCGGTTTGGGAACGATTTCCCATCCCGCCACCAAACATATCGCCCATACCACCCATACCTCCCATACCAGGGAATCCGCCCATTTGACCTTGACCCATCTGCTGCATGAGCGATCGCATCTTGGTAAACTCACTGATTAGACTGCTCACCTCACGCTCATTATGCCCTGAACCCTTAGCAATACGACGGCGACGACTGGGAGAACCTGCCAGCAAATCCGGATTGCGGCGTTCCTCAGCCGTCATGGAATTAATCATCGCTTCCGTTTGCTTGAGCTTACCTTCCCCTTTTTCCAGTTGATCTGAACTTAGCTTACCCATTCCCGGCATCAGCTTCATCAACCCACCCAGGGAACCCATATTTTTCAACAGCCGCATTTGCTTTAAGAAATCGCTGAAGTCAAACTGAGCATTGAGCATTTTCTCCTGCATCTGGGCGGCGTCAGCTAGATCAATTTCTTCTTGAGCTTTTTCCACCAGCGTCAGCACATCGCCCATACCCAGAATCCGGGATGCCATGCGATCGGGATAAAATGGCTGTAGTGCTTCTACCTTTTCACCCACACCGACAAATTTAATCGGCTGACCCGATACTTGGCGCACAGACAACGCTGCACCCCCTCTAGTATCCCCATCCAGCTTAGTCAGAATCGCCCCAGTAATCCCAATCTGTTCATTAAACGTATGGGTTAGCGTTGCCGCCTCTTGACCCGTCATCGCGTCAACAACCAGCAGCACCTCGTGGGGTTTAACATTGTCCTTAATCTGGGCAAGTTCTGCCATCATCTCGGCGTCGATTTGCAATCGTCCCGCCGTATCGATAATTACGGTATCGACACCCGTTTCCTTGGCATGGGCAACCCCCTGACGGGCAATTTCCACAGGGTTAGTATCCGTCCCCATTTCAAAAACAGGGATATTAATTTGTTGACCCAATGTCACCAACTGGTCAATCGCCGCAGGGCGATAAACGTCCGTCGCCACCATCAAGCAACTGCGGTTTTCCTTCCCCAGGTGTAAAGCTAATTTAGCAGTAGCCGTCGTTTTCCCGGTTCCCTGTAAACCTGCCATCAGTATGATAGTAGGCGGCGTATCTGCTTTAGCCAAGGGGACATTACTTTCCCCCATCACCTGCACCAGTTCATCGTAGACAATCTTGATAAACTGTTGGTCAGGGCGGACACCAGCGATGACATCAGCGCCCATTGCCTTGCTTTCTACGTCAGCAACAAATTTTTTGACGACTTGCAGGTTCACATCTGCCGACAGCAAAGCCCGACGCACCTCTTTCAGGGCGTCTTGAATATTGGCTTGAGATATCTTGTCTTGACCGCGTAGTTTCTTCCAGGCGTCTTCTAAGCGTTCGGCGAGAGCATCAAACATAGTTAACGTTAATCTTAAAGTTTAGTGTTACGAGAGATAGGGTCAGATTGGCGTGACTTCTTACACAATAACGCTTGAGGGGATTTGTCTACCAGTTCTCGACCTCTGGATTGTGCGATCGCGGCGATATTGTTTGGCATCATGATATATAAGCGTGTGCGTTAGCTAGCGTTGAATGATTTTGTTAATTTTCCTGTGAGTTACCCTATAACAAGCTAAGAGTTATTACTTGTGGCATACTTCTAGTTTTTCTTCAGGATAGGTTTCAAAATAATCTTTGAGCCAGTTGCAACCTTGATCCAATAGCTCATTTAATCCTCTGATACGCCTTATCCGTATTGTGCCGTATTCTAAAGTAGCAACATACTGCCAATCAGGACTAAAACTAATGAAATTACTAAATTCAGCTATCTGACGCCCTAATAAATCCCAGATTCGGACTGTCCACTTGCCCTCTTTATCATATTGCCATGTAGCAATCGTCTGTCCATCTGGGCTAAAGTGTACGGCTTGAGCATTTCCCCGATGAGCCTTAATCTCAACTAGCTTTTCTCCCAACAGATTCCAGATGTAGATTGTGCCGTTCTGTCCAGATGTAATCAGACGCTGCCCATCGTAGCTGAACATTACATAGTTAATCTTGCCCTGTAAAGCCTTCCATTCAGCTATTAGCTGCTTTCCTGACAAGTTCCAGAGTCTAATTTTGTCATCATCTCCGACTGTAACTAGGCGTTTACTATCACGACTAAACGCCACATCATTAACCTTTCCCTCGTTAAATTCAGCGATTTTTTGTCCTGATAGATTCCAGATTCGCGCTATGTTGTCCTTTCCCAACGTCGCAATCTTCTGTCCGTCCCAGCTAAAAAATATTCTGTTGACGTTATCCGGATAATCTTTGAGTGGAACTGGCAGTTCTTCTGATAGATCCCATAGTTGCACCACATTGTCTTTTGAATCTGTGCTTCCTATGTTTACAGCGCTCCGTTCTTTAACTGTTACTACACCAGCAATGTGCTGTCCATCCGGGCTAAAACTGACATATTCAACTTTTCCCTGATCACTTTTAAGTTCAGCTAATTTTAGTCCTGAACGATTCCAAATGTAGACTTTACCGTCGTCTTCTACAGTAGCAAGACGCTGCAAATCCCAGCTAAAAGTTACCCTCTTAGTTGATGTCCGTTCCAGTCTCAATATTTCACTATCAACTGCATCCCCCTGACCTTTCATAATTTCGGTTACAGGCTGACCTGACAAATCCCAGATATTAACTGCACCGTTGTATCCGGCTGTAGTAATATACTGCCCATCCGGACTAAAAATCACTTGATTGAATTCTCCGAGCTGACCTTGAATTTCAGCTATCTGTTCTCCAGAGAGATTCCACAGTCGAACCATTCCATCTTCTCCAGTACTGGCAAGGCGTTGCCCATCGGGACTCAAAGACACAAAATAATTCCAGCCTTGAGCCACTTGCCATTCAGTTAACTCCTCCCCTGAAAGATTCCAGAGTCGAACATTACCGTTGCGTTCCAGGGTGACGAGACGCTGTTCTTTGTGACTGAACATTATCTTGCCGACACCATCTTGCTTCACTTGCCATCGAGCCAACCGTTTTCCTGAGAAGTCCCAGAGTTGAATCGTGTCGTACCCCATGGTGCCTTTCCCTAACGTGGCAAGGCGATGCTCATTGAAAATTACTTGCCTGACATTCCCTTGCTCAACTTGCCACTGATCTAACCGCTCTCCTGAGAAATTCCAGATTTCAAGCATGCCTTCTGTGTCTACTATGGTAATGCGCTCCTCATCGAGGCTAAAGAATCCAGAATTAAACTTCGTCTTATCCCACTCAATGATATACAGTCGCTGTCCTGACAAATTCCAAATTCGGGCGGTGTTGTCTTGCCCTATCGTAGCAAGGCGCTGTCCATCGGAGCTAAAGCCGACAGAGCTGATACTACCTTGATGACCTTTCATTTCAGCCAACTTTTTACCAGACAAATCCCAAATTCGGGCTGTACCATCTTTTCCTGCTGTGACAATGCTTTGCCCGTCGGGGCTAAAGCTCACTTTGTTGATGCTACCCTGATGACTTTCCATTTCAGCCAACTGCTTACCAGAAAAATCCCAGATTTGGGCTTTGCCATTTTCTCCTGCTGTGGCAAGGTACTGCCCATTAGGACTGAAGCTCACATCATTGACCGAATAAAACTGTTGTCTTTGATTGATGGTATCGAGAATTGTCTGTAAAGCCAATAGAGGACTGGTAGTAGAGTAATCCGGTATAGATTGAGCCTTATTAACCAAATCTTTCAAGGCTTGCCCAGTCTTCATTGCTAAAAGTAAAGCTTCTATTTCTCTGCCTGGATACTCAAATTTTCGCAAAGCATCAACTCCTTGTCGTTCCAGTCTAGTACTCTCCTGTGCATTTTCAATGGCTACCTGTGCTTGTGCGAAATCTAGTTTTGCTTGAGTAAGGTTAGCTTGAGTTTCTTGAGCCTCAGCCTCCGCTTGCTGTTGGACTCGATTGGCATTTCTTGCCTTAACCTCAGCCATTCTAGCTTGTTGAGTCACTTCTTGAATTTGCCTCTTCTTTTTTTGTATCTCTGTTGCTTGCTGTTTAAATTTTTGATTTAATATTTGAATAGAGCTGTTCATATTTTCTATTTTTCCTTCTGCTTGACTTCTTCGCTGAATAGCTGATCTTAACTGCTCATTTACAGTTTTTAACTCAAATTGAGTTGCCTGCAAATTTTGGTGAGCAGCCTGGACTCTTTGATCAGCCGTTCGCTTGTTTTTTTCGGACTGTTGCTTAAGTTTTTTTACTTCAGCATTAGTACGAGCAACTTTACTATCTGCCTCTATGACCTTTTGAGTTGCCACTACCTCTGCCTTTCTAATTTTATGCTGTGCTAGTACAATCCCTGTTACGGCAAAAACTAAAGTACTCAACAGGATGGCAGAACCTACGCAGATCTTTCGCTTAGCTCTCTGTTGCGCTTCGGTCAATATTTGATTTGCTTCAGCTAATATCCGACTCTCTTCTTCTTTAAGCGCTAAAGTAATTTTAAATTTATTTTCAATTTCTTGGTTTTCTAATTCTTGACTAGCTGCCAAAAACCGATGGTCTAAATCACTCAAGCTTTGGTTTTCTGCCCAAATGTTAGCATCCCATAGTGCTTTGCCACGCAATAGTCGCGATTCATCCTGGTAATTTGAATTAAACCAAGCAGTTATTGCTTCAGCGTATGGTCGCATTTTTGACAGTGTTTTACCCACCCAATTTAAATCAAAAACTGATTCATAAATGCGGTTATAAACTTTTAAAAAATCTTGTTCCTTGACAACAACCCCAGATAGCCGCAATTCCATTTGTTCGTGACTATCATCCGCAACAACTTCTCCTTGTTGCAAAATCTGCTGGTACAGCCCCAGCAGTCGCCCAGCGTGTTTCTCATTTTTAAGAATACGATCGCGGATTGTCCTTAAATGCTCTGGATTGTCCTGAGACTCCCAGTTTTCGACGATGTGCGATCGCACCAACTTTTCCACCCACTGTTTCTCTGACTCTCCTGGCTTTAAAGAATGTTGGGATTCTCCACAAGCATCATAAACAATTTGACAAAGCTTTTGGGTGAGAAATGGCTGTCCTCCTGTCCAACTCAAAATTTCTTTTAAAATTATCTGAGGATTATCAACTTTACCCACTAATCCCTCAGCTAAGGGTTGTGCTTCATCTAATTCAAAACCACAGAGTTCGATTCCACAACCAATGTTAAACGGTGTGCGATTTTTGTCCTGAATAAAATCTGAAGGCGTGGCTACACCCAGTAGACAGAAAGTCAACCGTTTATAAGCGGGATTGTCAACCCGTTGATTGTAACACCCCCGAATCAAAGCAAAAAAATCATCGGTTGAGAACCCTAAACTGAGTACCGTATCAATCTCATCGATGAAAATAACAATATTTTCCGATATTTCTGCTAACAATACCTCCTCAAAAAAAATGCTCAATCGCTGCACAGGCGATAAAGATTCCCGATCTTTCCACCATGCCCTTTTGTTGATTTTATCCAATAGATCAAACTTTCTAAATAAATCGTAAAATATCCCCATGTACCAACCGGGTTGGGTGACATTCTCACTGCCAATTATTGTCAGATCAATTGCAGCACATTTTATCCCTTCTTCTTCCAATTTTTGCATGGTTCGCACCCGTAAGCTAGACTTTCCCATCTGCCGCGAGTTCAACACATAGCAAAATTTTCCAGCCTTTAACGCCTGATAAAGATTTTGGTCTGCTTGACGCATTACATAACTGGGAGCATCAGCGGCTAAACTTCCACCAAATTGATATTCGTAATTAGTCATTGGTCATTTGTCCTTCGTAGTAGTGGACAATATATTGCTTTAAGAAACAACACTTGGATTTTGTTGGGTTTCCTTGCGTTTGCCCAACCTACAACCTAAAATGATGGAATAGATTATAACCCCTTTCTTACTCCCCTCTCCCCTCATTCCCCCCATGCAACAGAAGCGAAGCATCCTCTGGCTTCCCCCTTCCCAAGGGGGGCTAGGGGGGATGGAGTGGGGCTGGGGGAGAGGGGTTTGCTGGCTTAAATTGACTTATTTGGTGATAATACAATAGGTGAGCCAGTTTTTTTGTTAATACAAAATCTGGGTTAGCTACCCCCGTGATCACCCAGTCCGCGAAGGCGGACTTTGTTTGTGTAGCCGCGATTTCAATCGCCGTAGCAAAAGGGGGTAATAAAGGCTTTTGATTTATGTTTCCCTACCTCTAAGCTTCTGGGAAAAATATTGGGAATATAGCAGACAACGCGGCTTGACAGAATTATTCTCTAACTGTACTAAACCTAAGCTTTGTAACTTAAACGCCAGCATCGATTCCAATGGCACAGGACAATTTGCCTCAACTACCGTTTTCATCGCTGCGGCTAACTCAGGATACTGTTGTAAATTCCACAACTGTCCCCGTAAATGATTGCTGTAAATTCCTGATTCGGTAGCAGCCGTTTCCAAGAGTTTGTCAAACGTAATATCTTTACGAGTCAGGGAATAAATAGCAAGCTGGATCAGATGCGGATGTCCTCCTACCGTCTCTATTAGCTGAGTCACTTGAGAATTATCCAAATCTAATCCTTGTTGTTGGGCTAACTCTTGCATTTGTTCGGGTGTAAACTCTGGTAACTCAATTGGCACACCGACATTAAACGGTGAACGATTTGTACTAAGCTGAATATAAACATCGGTAGAATGGGCGATCACTAACCGTAATTTCTGCCACAGTCGGCTGGTTTTTGCTTCCTCATGCCAAACTCGCAGCATACCAAAAAAGTCTTCAGCAATTTTGGGATAGGGAAAAATTCGATCAACATCATCTAATGCCAAGACTAATGGCTGCTCTAATTGAGATAACAGATGATCTTCAAAATAAATCGTACAATTCTGAGAACTTCCTAATCCTTCTTCCCAATACTCCGCCAGTTTAGTCGGTAATTTTAACCGCCGACTGACAAATGTACAGAACCAGCGCAAAAATTCATCGAGTCCGCACAAAACAGCTTGATCAGCTTGGAGTAAGTTTAAGCGAACGGTGCGATAATTTTCTTTGACTGCCCGTTCGAGAATCTTATCAATAAGCAAGGTTTTTCCCATCCGCTTTGGGGCTTTAATCCGCAGTAGGGAACCAGGCTTGACTATGGTTTCATAGCAACGCGATTCACTGGGAGGGCGCAGGATATAGGTAGAGACTTCGGGTTCAGTATCAGTTTGTTCTTCATCTACTTCTACCACCGAGGATGAGTTTTTATCCCCGACAGAGAAATCAGCAAAGTCCTCTAAATTCAGCCCCAATTTCTGGCAGAGTTCATAAAAATTCAAATAATCCACAGGTTTGCCATTGAGGAAATTCCAGACTGTGCCTCGGGATAGTTGTACACTCTCAGCTAAGTCTTGCTGACGGGCAAAACGATTCCGCCGCAGTGCAGCTTTGACTGTTTCGATATACTGGGGAGCAACTTTTAGCGATCGCGACATGATTAAATACTTGAATCACCCTGCTGTGATCATAGTCTTCTCACCTGTCTCATCCCGCCAATTCAGACATAAGTCACACATAAGTCGGACAATTTAGATCCCTCTGGTCAGGGATGAGAATTGAGAGATAATAATCAAGTGTATGCTCGCGGAAAATTTCTCCTCGTGTCCAAACCTCTCGTCCTAATGGATCATGATGGCGGTGTCGATGATTACTTGGCAACCGTCCTACTAATGACAATGGAGCACATCCAACCTTTAGGTATCGTTGTCACCCCGGCTGATTGCTATATTCAACCTGCTGTTAGCGCCACACGCAAAATTTTAGACCTAATCGGATGTTCTCATATCCCCGTTGCTGAAAGTACGGTACGTGGGATTAATCCGTTTCCCGCCCTTTACCGCCGGGATTCGTTTATTGTGGATCATCTGCCAATTCTTAACCAGAATGACACCATCCAAACCCCTCTGCTTAAGGAAAGCGGTCAAGAGTTTATCGTGCGATCGCTGCAAACGGCTGACCAACCCGTTACCCTAATGGTGACAGGACCTCTCACCACTGTCGCCACCGCCCTCAATCTCGCCCCCCATATCGAAGCGAAGATTGAGCAAATCGTCTGGATGGGGGGTGCAATTGACGTTCCCGGTAACGTGGAAGTGAGCCTGGAACCGGGACAAGACGGTTCAGCGGAATGGAACGCCTATTGGGACCCCCTCGCCGTACATCAGATCTGGCAAACTCAGATTCCCATTGTCCTTTGTCCCCTTGACTTGACAAATACTGTCCCCGTTACCTCTGAGTTTGTTTACCAACTGGGGAAACAGCGTCGCTATCCCATTTCCGATTTTGCGGGTCAGTGTTACGCTTTAGTGATTCCCCAAGACTATTATTTCTGGGATGTTCTCGCCACCACCTATCTGGCTCATCCCGAGTTCTTTACCTGGCAAGACCGGGAAACTACCGTGATTCCCCAGGGTTCGAGTCAAGGTCGTATCCAGGTCGAGGCGGGAGGAAAACGGATTCGGGTTCTGGATACCGTCGATAAGAAAAAATACTACTCCTATCTTTTACATCAGTGGGCAAGGTAACATAGAAAGTGTGATCCCAGTCACTTTAATCACTCTCAGCCCAGTTATCTGAGAATAATGCCTCCCCCACCCCGTCCACGGTTAACCCTTTCCTAGAAGGCAATCGACGGGTTATCCCCTGTCACTCCCACCAGTTTGGTGAAAACTAAATGAGAATGGTTTATTTCTTTTAATAATTGTGACTTTCCTGTATTATGAATGATAAAAATACCAAAAATATGACAGAAGCGATTTTTGAGCAGAGTCGTTATCGCCACTCGAACCCCTCCTTGTCAGGGAAAAGGGTTCAGAGGTAGACTCTGCTCTTTTAAAGTTTCCATATAACATCCGACTTTTTTTAACGCCGAGAGGATACATAATCAGTACTGATTGACACTCACCTGTCAAAAGGTGAGACATAGGGCTTTTTGCATCCTCTCCATTGAAGGGAAATGAGAGTGTAGCAGGATTTTTACCATGACTTATTCTATCGCGTCCACAGAGCAGTCCGTGTCCCAGCCGACACAGCGTCAGCGTTCCACTGTTGAGAAAACACCCAACTCGTCAACATCGAACGTTCATTCCTTGGCGGTGCTTTGGGCAAAGAAATACTATACCGCTGTCACCAACCAAGATGACTCAGCCTCCACATTAGCGGCGGCGGATCTTAAAGAAAGTGCATCACTCGAAGCCAGAAAAAGCACGGCAGAGAAAATGATGCAAAAGCTCAACTTTGCCAGCGCCCAAGCTTGGTCATTGACTGAAACGCTGCTATCGGAAGAAATTCGGCGTCATGGTATTAATCCTGAATTAGTCAATCCCTTAGAAATTGCTGCCGATACTCGTTGTCTGTTCCAAAAGACGGCGAATGCTTATGCTCAACGGGCAACACCACGACGCTTATCGGTGATTGTCGGTCAAGATTTTGGTAAAGTACGCCAAAAATATACTAGCGTTGATCGGCGTGCGATCGGTTTTGTCAGTATGCAGTTCCACTATACGGGTCAAAAGATACTCGATTGGCTCTCGCCAGCGGAACAAAAACTGTGGCTTCCCTATTTAAAGGTAATGGATGACCACATGTATATGCCCCTACAAGCGGCGTATGATGCGGCGGCTAACCATCCCTACAATTCACCGGCGCTATTAGCCGTGCAAAATCTGTTACCCATCAGCACGAAACTAGCTATTTCCGTTTGCCAACAAGTTTGCCGTCAGAATCCTAAGTATGAAACCTACAGCGGTCCGTTGATGAGTAAAACGGTGAGAATTGCCAGTATCCGCGACGTGGAAATGTTTCAGGTGTATCTGTGTCTGTGTGTCTTAGAAGATGACATTCGGGCGGTGCAGCGAGAACTGTTTCCCTTATGCGTCATGCTTTATCCGCGTCTGCGTGTGGGCTGGCGTTTAGTGCAAGATATGCTTAAAGCCATTGGCTGGGAAATGTATAATCGCCTATCTCCCGAAAATATGGCAACCTTTTTACCCTATCTGCGGACATTAACGGAGATGTTCTCCTGTGACGTATTTCAAGAGCAAGAGTAATGTAGAGACATAGCCTTCTAGAGATGTTGCAGGCAACGTCTCTACAGTCTGGAAAAGAAGGGTTCTATAATTTTATCGTTCAGTCTGTGTTTTAAACTTGGCTTGCGTGAACAGAAGCGAGTATGACGAATGACGAATGAAAAACCACAAAGCAACAGCAACTCTCAAAACTAGATTGCTTAAATGATTTCCTGTTTTAGTTAATCCTATCTGGAGTCGCACTAAAAATTGACTTCTAAGTGCTTCATCTCCCTAGTTGGTAATTTTAGGAAATCTGAGCAATTTGTTGAGCGTTGCTGCTACTTATTACTGAAGAAATAGAGATAGAATTTGTCAGTCGGTTTTATGCCTCCTACTTTGATAGTGTTGTTTAACTTCTGTCATTAGAAGCCTTGGTGCTTCAATTTCTAATGTAATCACTTTTACCGGAAAGCACAAGCAAATGACATGGAAGTTTACTTTTTGATGATTAAATGCTGTCACTTTTGTTACAAGAAATTTACGAATCAGCTTCTGTGAGTAAATTGATGATGTTGTTGGTAAAGTCGAAAAACCTAACCCCCCAGCCCCCTTCCCACCCCCCTGGGAGAGGAGAAAACCTTTTGCTTGAGGGGAAGCCAGCGGATGCGGGAGCTTTTGTTGCACGGAAGGGGGAGCCTGAAAGCCCCTTGCCGGCACGGAGAGAGGTCTTTCACCTAGTTAATTGACCAACAGTATCATTGATGGGTTAGCTTGGATATACAAACTTTTTTCATCCGCAAACAGGAGTAGCCAATGAATCGGAAGCAATTCTTTCGGGTTGTTTGTCTCGGTTTGGCAACGATGATTCCCTTGGGGATAATCAGCAGTAATCCAGTTAATGGGCAGACATCCATAAAGTTAGGTACATTTCGCAGCGCAGCCCTGTCTAAGCATAATACCTATCGGAACACCCATCATAGTCCTTCTATGAACCTGAGTAGTTCCCTCAACAGTAGCGCTCAAACTTGGGCGAATTATCTGGCTACTAATGGCGTTTTTAAACATAGTAGCTCCAGTCAACGTAATAATGCAGGAGAAAACTTGTACGCTGTCTATACAACGGCATCTTCCATAGACTCGGCTACTTTGGCTAACCAAACGGTGAGTAGGTGGTATAACGAGGTTTCAGCCTATAACTATAACAATCCAGGGTTTTCTTCCCAAACAGGGCATTTTACTCAGGTGGTGTGGAAAAAGAGTACCCAATTAGGTTGTGGTGCGGCACGGGGCGTCAAAACCATTAGCGGTACTAAGTATAACGCCTTTTATGTCGTCTGCCATTATGCGCCTGCGGGTAATGTGACTGGACAGTTTGCTGAGAACGTTTTGGCGCCGTAGTTTCGTTTAAGTATCGGCAAATTGATGGTAACAAGATTAGGACTTACGCATTGACCCAAAAGTGCAAATATGCGTAAGTAGGGCGACTAAAAAATCGTGGAAATTACCAAGGAATGCCAACCATAGTGAATCCTGCCCAATAATAGGGATGGGATAGTTGAGAATCATTCAGGTTTTTTAACTGTTGCGGTAGGCTGACGGTTATATCTGTTCCCACCAGTTGACCCGATTCAATCCGCACGTCTCCCCGCAGCATGGCAATTTGGGCTTGTTGCAGGGCTTTGGCTTTGATGGTAATTTCGTCTTTGCCAAGTTGGGAATAAAATCCTGTCATCAGGGCTAATGTGCCAGCATCGTTGACTTTCCAGAGACTGGCGAGGGCGGATTTGACCCCGGCTTGTACGGCTAAACCTGCAAATCCCATCTCGGCATTTTCATCGCCGACGGCGGTTTTACAGGCGCTGAGGGGTATCGGTGAGGCTGAAGCTGGGAACAAAGCCGATACTGTAGTTTTCGATTAGAAACTTTTGTCCGTCGTGGATGCACCGATATACTTTCCAAGGGTTACATCTCCATTACTTCTAATAATCGGGTCATTCAAACTGACAAAATCACCTGGTTCCCCCGATAAATTAAGCATTGCCAAACTTCCGCCACTGGCAAAGTGAGCATCTCCCGAAATAATCCCATTACTGACTAAACTGAGATTTCCGCCACTGACAAACGGTATCTCTTGATGATTCAGCGCCCAAATGTCAATCCCTTGATTCCCCTGAATATACAAATTCCCGCCAGCTTGGGCGATAAACGGATGCGCCAGATTATCTCGCGCAATAACTGTACTCCTAGCTAAAAGATTTAAATCTCCTGTTGTTACCAAAGAGGGCGCACGTCGATGCGCCCCTACGGGAACTAACATTAAATTGTTAGACGCCGATAATGTTGCGGTTTTTGCTGTTATACTGTTAGCGATCGCGTCTCCATTTCCGACGCTGAATTCCCCGCATTAATAACACTTCCCGGTTGCGCTAAATCAAAGGCAAAACCACTGGGATTTCCGACTAAATCCTGATACTCATTCCCGCCAGGGCTTCTTGTAACTCGTAAATGGTTAAACTACCTGATCAGTATCACTTTCAACAATTATCTGAACCCGTTGACTCGGACTTAATTGAGTTCTCAATTGCGACTCAATCCCATGAAATCTCGCCGCCACCTTAATTGTTATATAACCTTAAAGAAATAAAACTCTCACGCTGCAACATTAATTATTGTAAATAAACACGTTATAAGCCAATTGTTCAGTTAGCTTTGATATATAATTTTTTTCCATCTGCAGACGGGAGTAGTCTATATGAATCAGCAGCAATTCGTTAAAGGTATTTGTCTCGGTTTGGCGACGATGATTCCCTTAGGGATAATCAGCAGTAACCCAGTTAATGGGCAGACAGGGATAAACTTAGGTACATTGCGTAGCACAGCTTTGTCTCAGCACAATACCTATCGGAACACCCATAATAGTCCAGATATGACTCTGAGTGATTCCCTGAACAACAGCGCTCAAAACTGGGCGAATTATCTGGCAAGTAATGGCGTTTTTGAACACAGTAACTCGGATGCAGGAGAAAACATCTATGTTTCGTACACGACAGCATCCTCTGTAGACGCTGCTACCCTGGCGAACCAAGCGGTTACAAATTGGTACAACGAGGTTTCAGACTATGACTATGCCAATCCTGGATTTTCTTCGGAAACAGGGCATTTTACTCAGGTGGTGTGGAAGAATAGTACCCAATTAGGATGTGGTGCGGCACAGGGCGTCAAAACCATTCAAGGAACTCAGTACAATGCTTTCTATGTGGTTTGCCAATATTCGCCTGCGGGTAATATGACTGGGCAGTTTCCAGAGAACGTTATGGCACCGTAATTAAACCGCCTTGGGTTTAAACCCAAGGCTAAAAGCGAAAGTCAGCTAAAGCTGACTGGATAAGAGTTTTAGTCTACAAAGCTTGGATTATCGGGTGTCGGGGCTTACTGGCAAAGATGCAAGATCAGGACTTACACAGCCACACCATATATATTGGTTAAGGTGCGTTACGCTACGCTAACACACCCTACAGATAGAGCTTTTGCGTAAGTCCTAAAGATATTAGTCGGAACAGGAGTTGCAGTTGCGATCGCGCGTTTTCAATCTTTTTTGTACACCTTGGGTTTTGAGTATCAGTTCAATGCCCTGAGTGATCATCCCTGGGATAACATCTAGTACTGGTTGACCTGAGAGTACATCAAGATTGCCATTCACCACAATGAGTGTAGCTTGCGCGACGAGTGCGCCAGTTATGACTCGCCGCAAAAACCTTTGTTGTTTTTGTTGACTTTTTTCAATTTTCGTGTATTTCCTGGAATGGATCGATTTGGTTGGTTGAGAGTTGTTCATTGTGAGAACCTTGAAATGTTGTTGAATCAAGGTTCTCTTTAAGGTCGTACCCTCAAGCAAACACCCCAAATAGGGCTGTAAATCTTTTAGAATCAGGATTGTAGGGATTTGGGGCTGTAAAAGAAATTAGGGGTAGCCCCAGACTTTTGGTAAATTTTCTAGACTCAAATGGCGCGAAATACTTATGGTCCTACAGTTAAAGCGCGGGTGAAGCGACTTTTAGAGGCGTTGCTTTCGTTTGTCAATTGGGAATTTGAGGAGTCTGGCTTAGATATTGAGTTCAAGTGGGAAGCAGAGGATAGTGCTAACCCCAAGCTGATTGTCAGGACAAGGCGAGTTGTTCTGGAACTGCTGACGGCAAAAGACAAATATCCTGGTCAGTTAACCGACTCTCAAATCCGAGAAGCGCTTAAGATTCTGAAAAACTTCCTCAAGATTCTGAAGGACAACCGCACCCAAACTAAAGGAGTTGATACCTGGCACTTCACGCTAACGCTGTGGTCAAAGGATAAGGAAAAGAACCTTCAGAAGTTTGAGAAGACGTGGGAAGACAGCAGACCAGATAAGTCTAAAGCGTTAGAGGCGACGTTCAAAAAATCTGGAGGTAGTGCTGAAGCTGTAAGAGATGAGTTTGACTGGCAAGGCTGTTGCCGAAAAATGCTTCCCACCGACTTATCTATCAATCCCTTACTACATGGGGATGGTGTGAAATTAACCCTTGAAGATATCGTGCCATTGGAATTGGTAGAGCGCAAACAGCGACCTCAGCTAAAGGACGATTTATCACCGGAGCATTTTCAGGTACAAGCACCCATTGAGGATGAAATACCTGTTGAACATAACAAGTTTCTCGCTCAAGTTTTGGAAACGGGAGACAGTCTTAAGAATCGGGATAGAAAAATTGCAGTTATTGGAGAACCGGGGGCTGGAAAAACAACCCTTTTACAAGAGATTGCTAAAGCAGTGGAGGATGCTGGAGGTTTACCTGTTTTCATCAAGTTGGCAGACTTAAAGGAAAAGGTACTAGATAAATATCTTCTAGAAGATTGGCTAAAGTATGCTATTTCCAAGCAGAGTGTTCCAGAAGATATTCAGGATGACTTTGTTGAGCAGTTTAATTTAGGTCGAGTGTGGTTGCTGTTAGATGGAGTTGATGAAATTTCAGCAACTGGTAATCTGCTATCTAACCTTAAGGAGCAGTTGCAGGGTTGGGTAAGCGAGGCGCGAATTGTGCTGACTTGTCGGGTAAATGTTTGGGATGTTGGCAAAAATAACCTTTATGCTTTTGAGAAGTATCGCATCCAACCGTTGAGTTATCCTGGCTTAGTTGGTGATTTTATCCACCGTTTCTTTTCCAAAGCTGGTGAACCAACGAAAGGAGAGAAATTAATCGAAAAGTTGGAGCGATCGCAACCGCGAATTCGAGACTTGGTTAAAAATCCTTTGCGGTTGACTCTGCTGTGTCGAACTTGGAAACGGCGACAAGGAGAATTGCCACAGACTAAAGCTGAACTTTACAAAGGTTTTGTTGAGACGTTTTACGAGTGGAAAGACAAACGTGAACTTGATGAAGATAAACGTCAACTCCTTGAGCAAGCGTTGGGAGAGTTGGCGAAAAATGCGATTGATAAAGAGACAACTAAGTTTCGGCTACGAAAATCTTTTGTTCGTCGGGAACTGGATAAGTTTGATAAGTCGTTGTTTGATTTAGCTTGTCGTGTAAGTTGGATTAATCATGTAGGCATGGCAGCCGAAAATCCAGATGAACCTGTTTACGCTTTCTTTCATCCGACGTTTCAGGAATATTTTGCAGCGCTGGCGATTGATGATTGGGACTTTTTCTTACCTCGCGCTCACGATAACTGTAATCCTAAGCCAGTCTCAGACAGATACCGCATTTTTGAGCCGCAGTGGAAAGAGGTGATTTTATTGTGGCTGGGGCGAGAAGAGGTAGCAAAGGGACAAAAAGAGGAGTTTATCCAAAAGTTAGTAACTTTTCAGGATGGGTGTGGAAAATTTTATTATTATCAAGCTTATTTTATAGCAGCATTTGGAATTGCTGAGTTTAGGGTTGGTGAGCGTGTTAATGAGATTATAGAACACCTTATTAAATGGAAACTTCGCACTTTAACCTCAAAAATGCTTTCTCTCATCGCAAAGGAAGCTAAATTTGCATTGTTACGAACGCATCGCCAGAAAGTAATTGATGTGTTGATTGGTCGGCTGATTTCTAACCCAAGCAAGGAAAATTGTCTACAATTAGCTGAACTTTTACTGGAAATAGATCCTGGCAATTCATTAGCCATTGAAGTTATTGTCAACCATCTAGAACGTAGCCAAGAATCATTTAAAAAAACAAAAAATATTAACTTTGCTCACATCCAAACTATAAAGATTTTAAAAAATTTTGCTGCTGGAAATCTCATTGCAATTGCTGCCTTAGAGAAGCTGTCACAACCCACTCAACAGAATAAGCAAACCCCTACGCGATCTGACTTTACACTGGAACTTCCTACTGTAAACTTAAATAACCCCAGAAAGTTTATTGATCTGAGGGCAGAAATAGATTTGGTCAAAATTGAACAAGTTATCAGCAGATTAAATGATATTGATATCCTAATTGGGCTGCTAGGAAGAAAGCCGATCTTAAAAAGAAGCATTAATGAATTAGAAAATTTAAAAGCTCTAATTGAGGTTTTATATAGGCTGGACAATAATCATAATCAACTCGTATTTAAATTTATTCAAAGGATCAATTCATTTGCTATCAATAGATTGGCAGAAATTGCTTCTAATAACTCTGCTGTTGTCCCTACTCTAGTTGAGATACTTAATACCAGCAAGGATAGAGATATACTTCAGCAAGTTACTGAAGTTTTAGGGAAGGCTGCATTTAGAAATATAGATGCTACTAGGGCTGTGGTGGGATTGCTGCAAACTACTGAAGAGCAAATAATAGCTTTGGATGCAATATTTTTTTTAAAAGCAGTCATTAAAAGCGATTTGCTTTCAGTAGTAGTCAAAGGCTTAAAAGACTACATAAAACATAAAGAAAACTACGACATCCTCTACCAGATATTTTGGCACTGCGCTGAAAACATGACCTATCCCGACTTCTATCAAGCTTGGCATCAGCAAGAAGAAGTAGAGAAGACAACGACCCCCAAGACCCAAACCCTCAACCAAGCTGACTTACCCCAAAGCCTTCAGAGTGCCATTACCAACGACCCCCAACTAAGCCTAACTATCCACCTAATTTGCATCGACAGCAGCCAATGCATCGAACCCAATAACCCCGCTGAAATATACGACCAGATGCTTGACCAAAACTGCCCAGAGTGCGACTCAGTACCCGAAACAATGCCAGAACTCAAGCTGTATTGGAAATCCCTCAAGCGCAACAGCAATAAACGCCCCTTTTTAGTCTTTTACGCATCATCTATCCATTCCTACAACGAGGCATTTCTCACAGCTTTGAGCAAATTCGGGCGTGAGATTTGTGTTATCACCGACCAACCCATTGACCACATCCCCCTAAAATACTTCACACCAAGCCAGTCAATCAAAGACATCCTGGAATGGATACGCACAAACTAGTGGCGTGGCCCAGCTAAAATGGTGGTATAGATTGTAGGTTGGGTTGAGGAACTAAGCCCAACAAAAGATAGGGCTAAAGCCCTTACTACGAACCCAAGCTAATCTATCAAATTAGGTGTGCCACGCCACTAAAATTAATCCAGATGTACCAATTGATATCCCTTTTTTCAGGTTAACCAGACTATGAAACTAGCCAACTTATCAACAAACACTCTCGAAAAAATTAAATCAGTCCGCTGGGACAGAATTATCGAAAAGCACGAAGGTCCCGAAGATTGGGAATCAGTTTTCAGATATTCTGAACCCGAATTTATGGAAATTGAGGGGCGTTGGGTACTTCTTCCTATCGAACGAGAGCATCATGCTAATATCACGATTATCCGTTCTATTTGGAGTGCGGATGGTAACTCGCTGACGCTGTTTCTCAAGGATACCACCTATGATGATGACCCGTTTTTCTCCGGCTATATGGCTGTTTGCGATAAAGTGAAAGATGAAGATTTCTTTTTGGCAATTTTATATCATGAATGGTTTATGATTGAACGAACAGATGTTTTTGAGGTATGAGCGATATATTCTCTGGAAAAATGTGAGTTAATCTACATTTACCTTAAACAGCAAGGTATAACCTGATGTCTAGAAAAGATACCTTTCACGATATTGTTCGCCGTGCCCTTGAAAAAGACGGCTGGATAATTACCCACGATCCCCTTTTACTACGCTATGAGCTAGGCAAGCTGTATATTGACCTGGGAGCCGAGAAAGTCTTAGCCGCAGAACGAGACGGACAAAAGATTGCCGTTGAGGTTAAAAGCTTTCTGCAAAACTCTACTATTTCAGAATTTTATAGCGCTCTTGGACAGTTCATCAGTTATCGCATCCTCCTGGCAGAACAATATCCAGAATACATTCTATATCTTGCTGTACCACTAGATACCTATACTTCCTTTTTCGCTACCCAACTTGCCCAAGGCATCATTAATAGCCAACAATTAAAATTAATTGTTTACAAACCACAACAGGAGGTTATTGACCAATGGCTAAACTAGATCAATACCGTGAAATTGTGCAGAAACTCCTGCAAGATTATGCCGCATTTAGCCGTGACGATCAAGAGGTTGAAACTGAACTTATTTTCGACACGACTAGAGATCACTACCAACTTGTGCATATTGGTTGGCAGGGCGAACGACGGATCTATGGTTGTATTTTACATCTTAATATTAAAGACGGAAAAATCTGGCTTCAACACAACGGTACAGAAAACGACATTGCAGCCGAACTCGTAGAAATGGGAATCCCGAAAAGCGATATCGTAATCGGCTTTCATTCCCCCTTTAAACGCCAATTCACCGAATATGCTGTTAATTAGGGTCTGCTGAATAAGTCTTGTGGTGAGGGGAGGGAACAGTTTCAAACCTGATCCCGTTAGGCTTGGTTTTTGTCGCCAGGATTATGGTTGTTAGTCGGGGCGGGTTTAGTGACATCAGGGTGACAACAAATGTTAGTAGTTAAACCCGCCCCTACAAAAGGGTGGATTTAGTGATATTAAGGTGACAAAAGATGTTATCCCAAATCAG
>NZ_JBKHUP010000110.1:0-22778 GCF_046565525.1 Coleofasciculus sp.
GCTATCATCGATAGCACTAATCGTCTGTTACGTGTGTTTTCACCGCTAATAATCGAGTCTAAGCCGATTTTTTTTATTGTTCCGAGTACGGCAGCGACGTGACCGTGAGGGCGAGAACGGACTATGTTAAACGCCTCCTCGATGTCTTCAATGGCTTTACCTCCTTTGAGGAGAATCTTTAAACCGTCTACCGCTTCATCCGGCAATTTGGACAGGTTCGCTAGGGTTCGTTTCCGCACTTTCTTTCCTTCGCGGTAAGACTCGCGAAGTAATACGGCTGGGGGAGAATTTCTGTTCGGAACACGTTTGATTACATGACTACAATTGTCTCACAGATTCTCTGCCAAGACTATTAAGAAAATCTTAAATATACATGGGTACGATTTGAGGGGGCGAATTGGCTCAAACGCTTACCGATTCGGGGTTTAGGCTTCTTGAATCAATCGGGATGGGGGGAACTTCAGTTTAACGATTTGCCGGAATATTATTGAGCAGCATGAGGGGCAAATTTGGGTTGAGAGTGTTTTAGGTCAAGGAAGTAGTTTCTACATAGCCTTACCCCTAATGCTGAGAGCGTGAAAAGCTACCTGAAAAGTAGGCAAGGTGTCTGTGACAAATGACCAATGACAAATGATTAATGCTAATGACAAAATCTGTTTTGATTGTTGATGATGAGGAAGATGTCCGGGCGATTACCCAGTTAGGTCTAGAAATGGGGGCGGGTTGGCACGTACTCACCGCCTCTTCGGGTCAGGAAGCCCTGAACACAGCAGCCAACCACCAACCTGATGTGATCTTGCTCGATATGATGATGCCTGATATGGATGGGCGAACAACTCTGCAACGGCTAAAGGCTAATCCCCTAACCCAATCTATTCCCGTCATTTTAGTCACCGCGAAAGCCCAACAGTTGGAGGGAGAAAGCGTGGCTGACTTACAGGTTGCTGCTGTCTTTGCTAAACCCTTTCGCCCTCTAAAACTAGCGGAACAAATCAGTCAAACATTAGGTTGGATTTGATTCAAAACTACGCCATACGCCGACTAAGACGCCTTGTACCTCTACCTTTTCTGTTTCTACTTCTATGGGTGGATAATTAGCATTAGCAGGTTGCAGGGTGATCATATCCTCTTCCCGATAAAAATGTTTTAGTGTTGTGCCGTATCCTTCGACTCTAGCGGCGACAATCTGACCATTTTTCAGTTGTTCGGGTTCAGGAACAGGTTGCATAATCACCAAATCCCCTTCTCGAATTAAGGCTTCAATCATGCTGTCCCCTGTAACCCGGAGGGCAAAGTTACCGGGTTGGGTGAATAAACCGGATAAATCAATCCGATCCATCCCATCGGTAAAGGGTTCAACCATACCCCCCGCCGCGATCGCACCCAGTACAGGGACTCCCGATACCGTACTACTCAGAATCCGAATTGTCCGGGCTTTTCCTTCTGTCCAGTCAATGTACCCTTTATTGCGTAGATGTTCGAGCCGACTCTGAATCGGTGCGGGCGATCGCAGATTCATCGCTCGCATCATTTGCCGGATTGAGGGCGCATGTCGGGCTGTTTGAATATAATCAACGAGCCAATCATAGAGTTCTTTCTGGGCTTGGGTGAGGGGTTCCATAATCCTACAAATTACACTCTTGTTTTGACGTTACAGGTCGCGGGTGCAGATGGCTCAACCATTCGACTAGCCCGTCTTTATGGCAGTCAATCTGCCCTGAGACGGGCTAAAAGCGGTATGCAAATTTCTTTGCATATCTAGGTAAATAGGGTCAAAATGCATAGCTATAACAAACGAATACTATTTACTATAAAACATTAGTAGTACTAATGTCCTATCCTTGTCCAGTTAAAAGCAATTTTTATAGTTTTGACCCCCATTCGACGACCGTAGGGGTTTGGTTACCAAACCCCTACGGCTTACTAAGAGACGTGCCATGGCACGTCTGGAACATTGCTCCCTCTGCTCCTAGAATCCCTGGAGATCCCTCAATCAGCGCCTAAAAGACTAGCGAGTAAAGCTTTCTGGGCGTGCATCCGGTTTTCGGCTTGATCCCAAATACGCGATCGCGAACCTTCCATCACCTCTGCGGTAATCTCTTCGCCTCGGTGGGCGGGCAAACAGTGCAACACGATCGCATCCTGTGCCGCTAGACTCAAGAGTTGTTCATTGACCTGGTACGGTAGAAATACAGGAATTCGCGCATCGGCTGACGCCTCCTGACCCATACTTGCCCAAACATCGGTATAAATCACATTAGCGCCCTTAACCGCTGCCTTAGGATCATCCGTCATCGTCACTTCACTCGATACCGCCAGTTGTTTAGCTCGATCTACAATTAAACTATTCGGTTGGTAAGCTGATGGTGTGGCAACTCTGATATTCATACCCATGAGGGCGCATCCTACCATGAGTGAGTGAGCCACATTATTGCCATCTCCCAAGTACACTACCGTTACACCCGCGAGTGACCCAAAGCACTCTTGAATAGTTAACAAGTCTGCCAAGACCTGACAAGGATGTTCTAAGTCAGTCAGGGCATTAATAATGGGAATCTGAGCATACTCAGCAAAGGTTTCTAATTCTTTTTGCTCAAAGGTGCGAATTGCCAGGATGTCCAAATACCGATCCAAGACCCGGGCTGTATCTACCACAGGTTCTCCCCGACCCACCTGGGTGACATTGGGGTTCAAGTCAATCACCTGACCCCCCAGTTGGTACATTGCCACCGAAAAACTGACTCGGGTTCGGGTCGATGCCTTATAAAACAAAAGCCCTAACACCTTATTGCATCGCAGGTTAACCTGCCCGGTTTTCAACTGGGTAGCTAGATGCAACAGTTCGTGAATTTCACTCGCACTCAGGTCAGCTAAACCTAAGACGTCTCGTCCTTTTAATGCCGTCATGTTCCTTCTCCGATGACTCAGTGGATCGGCGCTTGCCAGAAAGCACGTTGGCTGGGGCAATCCAACCCAGCACCAATTTTTACCGATGTCAGTCTCCTACGGCTACCCAGGTTTTGGCAAGAAGCACCGTCCTAAAAATTTAGCAGATTTTTATCGGATCAGTTGAATTTTGAGGCGGATGATGTAAAATATCAGTTTTTTTCGGAAGCGTTGAGAACCGATCGCCAATATTACGTCTAGATCAGCAATAGAAGCTGTGAGTTGGCATTGACTTGATGAAATCGATGCATTTAACCATCCCAAACTCTAAACCTTATGAAACGCTCCGTCATCCTTCTGTGTGTCGTTGCCATCATTAGTACCAATCTCGGTTTTTTCTATCTGGCATCTGGCTATCTCACTGAAGAATTTTATCCCACCCAGAAACTCCTCTGGCTGGTTTTGAGCCTGGTGAGTCTGAGTTTAATTTTGGCACTCCCGATCGCCTTCGGATTGACTAAGGCGTTCGCCAAGGTTCAAGATGATGCCGAAAACCCTTTGTTGGGTGAAGTTCCAGCATTGCTACCGTTTCAGGATAACCCGAATCTGAAACGATCAGGCGATCGCACTCCCTCAATGGTCGCGGCTAAACTCGCCACGAACCAAGCCCTAAATACCAATAATGATGCTACCCCTTTTTGGGACAAGCCCAAGGTTCTCAACCAGACATTTAACCAAACGCCAACATTTCGCGATCGCCTCCAAGACATGGCTGAATATTTGTCTGATGAAGACCTTAATTTTCTTTCACAGGAGCCAAATACTAACCCTTCTGCGTTGATGGCAAAGGTTAAGCGTGTTGCCAATTTTACCGATACCCTTTTCGATGCCCTCACCTTAAAGCCAAATCCTCCTCAATGTCTCTATCAGTCAGTTGATCTACGCTCCATCGCTCAAGAGGTGTTGGAGCTTTGTCAACCCTTGATCCGCCCAAAACAATTACAATTACGTAACTCCATTGCAATTGATTTCCCTCAATTCAATGCTGATGCCAATCAATTGCAGCAAATTTTGTATAACTTAATCATTGACATGATTAAGTTTACCGAAAAAGGCGCGATCGACATTTGTGCAACTATCACTCCTGATCAATTAGAACTGACTGTGGCGGATATCGGCATCAGCATTCCGGCAGATCAATTACTGGAGAATGCTTATAGTGCCACAATCCAACAGTATAGCAGTACCGCTTTAGGATTGATCTTAACCAGACGTTTGGTAGAACTCAACGGCGGTAAACTCCGAGTTGAATCAATCGGTAACCATGGTTCACGCTTTATTTTGACGCTCCCCATTTCTGGCAATCAACAAACCCAATTGGCGGCGTCTGTGAAAAACCCTCTCTCTCTAGTAAAAACCCTCCCAAAAATATCAGCCGAATTTAAATCATCCACAGATTTAATCCAATCATTTAAAATTCTAATCGTAGACGATGAACTTGTCAATTGGCAGCCCCTGATTAACTCGATCTTGTCTTCTCAATCTTACGTCATAAAACAGGCATATAGTGGTAGACAAGCCTTGGCAGAAGTCGAAAAAGGCTTTAAGCCTGACTTGCTGATTGTGGATGCAGTAATGCCCGAAATACATGGCTATGACCTTTGTCAAAGCATTCGCCGTTTTTTCTCAGCCAATGAATTGCCAATTATTCTCGTTGACGATAAAGAAAAACCACCGGACTGGCAAAAAATCTGGAGCTACCGCATCAATGATTATTGGACTAAGCCCCTTGACCCCAATGAGATGATTGCCCGGATTAATCCTTATCTGAAACTTACCCAAATCAATGCAACCTGCGACCGCTTCATTCCGCCTAAATTGCTACAGATTTTAGGATATACCAACCTCAGTGAGGCTAAATTGGGGGATTGCGTTCAAAGGGATATGACAATTATGTTTGCCGATATTCGGTCATTTACTACCCTATCTGAGAAAATGTCACCCCAGGAAAATTTTGATTTCATTAATAATTATTTTAAGAAAGTTGTCCCCACTATTCGCCAGCACAATGGTTTTGTCGATAAGTACATTGGTGATGCCGTCATGGCAGTCTTTCCGGAAAAAGCTGAAGAAGCATTGGACGCCGCGATTGAGATGCAAAAACAGATCGCCATCTATAACGGTAAGCAGGAAAAAAAGGGAACCCTGCCGATTTCGGTTGGCATGGGACTCCATAGTGGTAGTCTGATGCTAGGTACTATTGGCGAAGAACAACGGATGGAGGCAACAGTGATTTCTGATGCCGTGAATCTGGCATCTCGTTTGGAAGGATTGACGAAGATTTTTGGGGCGTCGATTATCTTTAGTGAAAAGTTTTTGCTGAGTCTGGATAATCCCCTAAGCTATAATTACCGATTTTTAGGGAAAGTTCCTGTCAAAGGAAGGAAAAAAGCCGTCTCTGTTTTTGAAGCCTTTGATGGTGAGCCGCTGACGACGGTTAATCTAAAAATTAAGCATCGAGGTAACTTTGAGTTGGGGATTCATCTTTTTTATAGCCGAAGATTTGCCGAAGGATATAAAATATTTAAAGAAATTTGTCGAGAAAATAATCAGGATAAAGCAGCTCTGTTCTATATGAAGCGCTGCCGCAAGTTCGACAAGCTTTGGATGTGGGGGCAATGGGATGATTTTAATAGCAAGAGATATCAATTTTGAATTATGATTGGAGGAGCTTCCGGCTCCCCAAACCCAGTCCGCCTGGGCAGATTAACATAAGATTAAGAGTTTGGGAACCCGGGGGGAGCGAAGCTTGCCGAAGCGTCGGTGGGTTTCATTTGTGTAGCTGCGGTTTCAACCGCCCTATTGAGAATGGAGCAAGATCTCAGTTTAAACGGACATGATATAACTGTGCCAATCCCCAATCCCCAATCCCCAATCACTAATCCCCTGTTCAAATTAGGACTTGCCTTAGTGAATCTGGGATTATCTGTTGCGCCTGTGATCATGTCTAGTCCGGTTCAGGGAGCGACAAAAATCTATATTCCCTATGGTCCTTTAGAATTTTCTCTGCCTATTGCGGCACTAGAAGTTTACGCCACCGAGGGGAAAATTGAGCCGGAATTGGCGTTTTATGCTAACTATGTGGAACCGCAACAGTTAGAACGGTTGCGGCAAGTTTTAGTCACACCTATCGATGTGAGCCCAGTCGCGATCGCACAGTTTCTCTATTCGCCTCAAGGAGAAGCAATTCTGGAACGGTTGGGGGAAGTGATTCAAACCAAAGCCGGTCAAGAGGGATTCTATGCCATTCGCGCTGCATTAATCAAAGCGGCGGCTAAACCGGAGGGGCTAACGTTATTAAATGTACTGCGGGAGTTTCCCACCTATGGTATAAGGATTAACTCTACCCGTAGTTTTGAGATTATTGAAGAACTGTCTCGGTTGAGTCGGCAAACGCAACAGGCAATAGTCGGGGTGAATCAGGAGGCGATGGCGGAAATTCAAGCTCAGATAGAGTCCGAGTTTCCCCGAATGCTACCCAACTTTTCCGAATTACCCGACTTGGCGGAACCGGGATCGGTTGCCTATTCTAAACAAACTCTGACGTTGAGTGATCCGAGTCGAGGACGCCGATTTCCAGTGGATTTGTATTTACCCTCTGCTGATATGGCAAGGGTTGGGTTGACTCCCCTAATTGTAATTTCCCATGGACTCGGTTCTGATCGGATGACGTTTGAGTATTTAGCGCAGCACTTAGCGTCTTATGGCTTTGCCGTAGCGGTACCGGAACATCCTGGCAGTAATGCGGATCAATTACAAGCGCTGAGTCGAGGATTAGCCAGTGAGGTGACGCCGCCGTCAGAATTGATTGACCGTCCCTTGGATATTACCTTTTTGCTCGATCAACTGGAACAGTCCGATCAAAGACAGTTAAATCTGGATAACGTTGGTATATTGGGTCAATCCTTTGGGGGTTACACCGTTTTGGCGCTAGCGGGTGCTGAATTTAATTTTGAGCGATTGCAGCAAGTTTGTCGTAATTCAGAGGATTCCTTAAATGTATCGCTGTTGCTGCAATGTCGGGCATTAGAATTACCCGTGGCGGACTATGACTTTCGTGATCCACGGATTCAAGCCGCGATCGCAATTAATCCCGTGGGCAGTGCTATCTTTGGTGAATCTGAGTTTGCTCAGATTCAAATCCCCCTGATGCTGATTTCCGGGAGTAATGATACCGTAGCACCCGCCCTCCCGGAACAGATTCAACCCTTTACTTGGCTAACCATGCCAAATAAGTATTTAGTATTGCAGAATAAAGGCACTCACTTCTCTAACCTGGGTGTCTCGACAACGGCGGTAGAATTACCACCAGAGGTGATGGGTCCTGATCCAGCAATTGCTCAAGCCTATACGCAGGCGCTGAGTGTTGCCTTTTTTAAAGCCTATATTGTGGGTCAATCTGAATACCAGCCTTACCTCAATGCGGCTTATGCACAATTCCTCACCCAAGACCCCATGCCTTTGAGTTTAGTGGAGTCTTTAACCCTAAATCAGCTCTCTGAACAGACGGATGAACAGAGGAACTCCTCGCCCTCACCACAAGCACCGCTTTTAATTCCCCTTCCGTAAACTTATGTTTCAGATTTTTGTAGTTTTTAAACAAATATAAAAGACTGTATCAAGGGGTTGTCTCTCTCAGAAATCGTGCTAAATTAAATATAAAGCTACATAACTTCTGGTGACAGATCAAACAGCTTAGTCTACAAACGCTAGAATTAGGAGGAAGAAAAAACCTGTCTCATCTAATATCTGTCTCATCAGAAGATAGCAACGAAAACCATAACAGCAGCAACATTCATCGAGAACGTTGACATTTCCTCAAATAGAACCTAAGAAGCTGCGTGACTGACATGAAATTGTCTTTGATTGTTCAGTACCACTTCAAGTTTCATTGCCCAAAGGAGGAAATCACTCAGCCAGTATTGTTTGAATGTTGCTGTTGTTTTAAGATAAAGATTTTTGAATCAATTGAAGCATCCAAAGAATTGTTGTGATTGCTAATGAAATCCAAATTACCACAATATTTTGTGACAAAAATGCGGCAGATATATTGACGAATGCAAGGATTTCTGAACTTAAACAAATCGGCTGGATTTACCTCTCACGATTGCGTGGCGAAAGTGCGGCGTCTGCTGCGCCTGAAACGAGTGGGACATGGGGGAACCTTAGATCCAGCGGCTACGGGTGTTTTACCGATCGCACTGGGTAGAGCCACCCGTTTGTTACAATATATGACCTCAGATAAGGCATATCGGGCGACGATTCGGTTGGGAGTGAAGACAACAACCGATGATTTAGAAGGAGACGTGGTGGCGAGTGCTTCTGCATCTGGGTTAACCCAGGAGACAGTTTTGCCGTTCCTGGAACAGTTTCAAGGAAAAATCGAGCAAGTCCCCCCCATGTACAGCGCCATTCAGGTTCAGGGGAAGCGGCTGTACGATTTAGCCAGAGCGGGTAAAACGGCGGAAATTCCGACGCGAAAGGTTGAAGTGTATCAGATTGAGGTGTTAGATTGGCGTCCAGGGGAATTGGCGGAATTGGATGTTGCGATCGCCTGTGGTGCAGGAACCTATATTCGCTCCATTGCTCGTGATTTGGGAGAGGTTCTCAAGACTGGTGGCACTTTAGCCTCTCTGATTCGTACCCAAAGCAGTGGATTTAGTTTAGAACAGAGTTTAACCTTAGACGAATTGGCACAACAGGTAGAAGCAGGAACCTTTAATCCTATTCCAGCAGAAGCTGCGTTAGAACATTTAGGGAAGGTTACGTTATCAGCAGATGATGCTCGTCGTTGGTGTCAGGGTCAACGTATTATCCAAAAGGCAGAAGGCACAGATCACAAGGGAGAGGGTAATGAGCAAGGAAATGATCACGGTTTAGATCAACAGGATATGACCGATCAAGATGTCTCGACTGATTCTGCTGGCAATATCCGACGAGTTTATCACGAAAATGGGACATTTTTGGGTATTACTCAGGT
This sequence comes from Coleofasciculus sp., assembly GCF_046565525.1. NCBI lineage: Bacteria > Bacillati > Cyanobacteriota > Cyanophyceae > Coleofasciculales > Coleofasciculaceae > Coleofasciculus > Coleofasciculus sp. Next base: position 8,927 of record NZ_JBKHUP010000110.1, read on the forward strand.
GATTGAATCAGAATGTGAGTTAGTGCTTGCGCCTAAGATGGTTTTGGTAGATTGATACTCTTTATTTGAAATGTTTTCTGCCGATTCACCTGAATTGCCAGAGGCAAAAATTGCAACAAAAGATACCTTTGAACAGGCAGTTTTGTGCTATCACTTTGGTTTTTCTACACAAACAGATCCCCGACAACTTCTACGAAGTCGGGGATCTTGCTTAGATGAGTGTACCTCATCAACCACCAAATCTGCTGTATAGCAGTAGACACATTGATGAGGAATTTCCGAACCGTTGTAGAGACGTTGCATGCAACGTCTGGAACCAAATGATGCGTCCTAACCGCTATGGCGATTGCTATAAGTAGAGATGCGCTGCAAGAAGCGTCTTGGGGTATGTAGAAATTTGACATCCTCCCCCGGCTAAAGAGCGCGGGGGATTCCTCACCACGCCACCTTTTTAGGGGTGGTCGCTGATTGGGGTTGACGCTTCGCTGAAGGTTGCCTCCAAATGAGGTCTTACACCCTCTCCACGTCCGTTTATAGTCTCGGAATGCCCTCCCGCGACTTGTATTTACATTACCACAATAGTAGAACGTTATCCGAATTATTTGACTGGCGAATAAATTCGCTACCTAGACGGTTCGCTCGGTTTCATCTCCCAGCTAAAGAGCGTGGGAGCCTTCACCCATCGCTTTTCCGGTAAAGGTAGAACGTCTGGGAAAAGAGATTAAATATGTTACAACCAGAATATTGATTTTTCCCTTCTAGTTGGACATTTCATGGTTTCTCTTGCTGGATACGAAGATTTCAGGCAAATCCATGACAGCGAGAACTCGCAAGTGTATCACGCTCGGCGAATTCGCGATCGCCAACCCGTCATCCTCAAATTTCTCAACCGAGACTATCCCACGACAGAGCAAATCCGACGCTACAAACAAGAATATCACCTCACTTGCCAGTTAGAGTCTCCAGGTATCGCCAAAGCCTACAGTCTCGAAGAATGGGGACGAAGCTACGCGATCGCTCTAGAGGATTTTGGCGGAATTTCCCTCAAACAATGGCTGCAACAGCGTGAACCCCTTTGTCTACGCGAATTTTTAGTCCTGGCAATTTCCATTGTCGATAGTTTAGGACAAATTCACGCTCAACATATTATTCACAAAGATATTAATCCTGCCAATATTGTTTTTAATCCCGACACCAAAGAACTCAAAATTATTGACTTTGGCATTGCTACCCAACTGAGTCGAGAAAATCCCACCCTGAAAAATCCCCATGTTTTAGAAGGGACACTGGCTTATATTTCCCCAGAACAAACAGGGAGAATGAATCGAGGCTTAGATTATCGCACAGATTTTTATTCCTTGGGAGTAACCTTCTATGAAATGCTGACAGCCAAGTTACCCTTTGAAAATATTGATCCCTTGGAATTAGTCCATTGTCATATTGCCCAAAATCCCCCCATCCCCACCACCCCACACCCGACATTCATTTTTGAGATTGTAATGAAATTGATGGCGAAGAATGCTGAGGATCGCTATCAAAGTACTTATGGATTAAAAGCTGATTTAGAAACCTGTCTCAAACAATTAACCGAAACAGGGACAATTGTTCCCTTTCCTCTCGGTCAACAGGATAGTTCGGATCGCTTTCAAATTCCCCAAAAACTCTACGGACGAGACACAGAAATCGCCACGTTACTTGCTGCTTATGAACGAGTTGCCGAGACAGGAAAGGTTGAACTGATGTTAGTGGCAGGGTATTCCGGTATTGGCAAATCCTCTCTCGTCCAAGAACTTTACAAACCAATTACAGCACGTCGGGGCTATTTTATTTCGGGTAAATTCGACCAATTTCAACACAATATTCCCTATTCTGCCATCGTTGCCGCTTTTCGCGGATTGATTGAACAATTATTAGGAGAAACCGAGTTTAAATTACAAATCTGGCGAGACAAACTATTGCAGGCGTTGGCAACTAACGGACAAATTATTATTGATGTTATTCCCGAAGTTGAACTGATTATCGGTAAACAACCTGCTGTTCCCCTATTAGGCGCCAACGAAGCGCAAAATCGCTTTAACCTGGTTTTTGAGAATTTTATCCGCACCTTTTGCAGTGTCGAGCATCCTTTGGTAATTTTCCTCGATGACTTGCAATGGGCGGATTTAGCGACATTGAAACTCATGGAACGGATTTTGCTTGACGGTGAAACCCAATCTCTTTTGCTCTTAGGAGCCTATCGCGATAATGAAGTCTCGGTTAGTCATCCGTTGGCAATTTCCCTGCAAAAACTTCAGCAAAACAAAGGTGACGAGATTACGCAAATTACGTTAACCCCTTTATCCCTAAACCAAATTACCTGTTTAATCAGCGATACCCTCCAGCAGGAGGCGGAAACGGTTCGCGATTTAGCCCGTTTAGTTTGGCAAAAGACGGGCGGTAATCCTTTCTTTATCAATGAATTTTTACAAGCCTTGTCTAGTGAAGAATTGCTGCAATTTAATCGTGAACAGAGACGTTGGCAATGGGATCTGGCAGCGATTGAACGAAGGGGATTTACGGATAATGTCGTGGAATTGATGGTGAGTAAACTACAAAAATTACCACCCATTAGCCGAAATCTTTTATCCCTAGCGGCTTGTTGTGGAGCAGAATTTAACTTAAAACTTCTGACCTGGGTTGAGCAAAAATCTGCTCAAGAAATATTTAATTTATTAAAAGTTGCCTGGGAACGCGGCTTTATTTTTCCGTTATCCGAAGCCGATGAAAATCTGATAATTCAGTCCTATAAATTCGGACATGATCGTATTCAACAAGCTGCCTATTCGTTGATAAGTGTTCAGCAACGAAAAGAATTTAACTTAAAAATAGGTCGCCTGTTGTTGGCGAATCTCGATAGCCAAGAACGAACAGAAAGAATTTTTGAAATCGTCGATCGCTTGAATGCGAGTCGATCGCTGATCACCGATGAATTAGAACGGTTGGAGTTAGTCCAGTTAAACCTACTGGCAGGGAAACAAGCCAAAGATGCCAACGCTTATGAGGCGGCTAGAGACTATTTAGTTTTCGGGATGGAGGGGTTGACTAATGAGGCATGGTCAACTCACTATGACTTGGTTTTGGACTTGTATAAAGAACGAATTTTTGTTGAATATTTAAACGGTAATTTTGATGCGTCAGAAGCACTGATTAACTCTACCTTACAACAGGTTAAATCAGCACTGGATAAAGCCGAAATTTATAAACTGCTGATTCTTCAATACACGCTGATGGCTAACTACTCAGATGCGATTGAAACGGGACGAAAAGCTCTAGCGTTGTTTGGGGTTGATTTACCGAAAACCGACCTAAAAACGGCTCTTGCTGTAGAAATTGAACTCGCGAAACAAAACTTAGGCAACCGCCCAATTGCCTCATTGTTATCTGAACCTGAAATAGCGATTCCTGAGCAAAAAATGGTTGGGGAACTGTTGGAAAATATTGATCCCCCCGCTTACTTTTTTAATCAGGAACTCTACGCTGTCATTGTTGTCAAGATGGCGAATCTTTTCTTAACTTATGGCAATATTCCCGAATCGGCAAAGGGGTACGTGACTTACGGAATTATATTGGGTTCTATTTTAGGGGATTATCAAGCAGGGTATGAGTTTGGTTGTGTGGCGGTAAGGTTGAGTGAGCGCTTCAACAGTCAGCTCCAAAAATGTGGGGCTTGTTTGATTTTCGCGGGTCATTTGAATCATTGGGTAAAACCGATCAAGTTTGCGCGACAGATTTTCGATGATTCCTATCATGCGGGTTTGTCATCGGGAGAATTACGCCATTCTGGATATGCTCTGGAACATCAGTTACGTTACTTATTTTATCAAGGAGTTAACCTTAAAGAAATTAGCGAAATCTTGCCCAATTATTTACAGTTTTTGCAAAAGACAAAAAATCAATGGGCAATTGATGGAATGGTGGGATTTCAACTGGCTTTATTGAATTTAATGGGAATGACTGAGAGTAAATTAGAGTTTTATAACGAGGATTTTAATGACTTTGATTATCTGGAAACCTGTCGAACCCATAACAGTTTTGCTTGGCTTTGTACGTTTAATATTTTTAAAGCCCAAATTTTGTATTTATATGATGAATTTGAGATGGCTTTAGCGGCAATTTTAGAGGCTGGCAACTCTATAGATTTTGTTTTAGGTCATTTCCAAGTCTCGGAACATAATTTTCACCATTCATTAATTCTGGCATCTCTTTATCCACAGGTAACCGAGGGAACCCAAAAGCACTATTGGCAGCAGTTAGAAAGTAATCAAAAGCAACTGAAAATTTGGGCAGATAATTGCCCAGAAAACTTTCTGCATAAATATCTGTTGATCGCCGCAGAAATGGCGCGGATTTCGGGAGATCATTTAGAAGCCATGGAGTTGTATGATCGCGCTATTGATTCTGCGCGGACAAACAAATTTATTCAAAATGAAGCCTTAGCCAACGAACTAGCGGCTAAATTTTGGCTGGCGAAAGGCAAAACAGAATTTGCCAAAATCTATCTAAAAAATGCCCATTATGGGTATAAAATTTGGGGGGCTAAACGGAAAGTCAAGGAGTTAGAAGCCACCTATCCACAGTTTTTGCGATCGCTAACGGTTTTTCCCTCTATTTTGGCAACCTTTCAGGGTTACACGACAAACGACTCAACGGATACGAAAATTTTAGATTTAGCCACAACGATCAAATCAAGCAATGCCATTTCCAGCGAAATAGTTTTAGATAAATTGCTGGCAACTTTAATGAATATTCTCGTCGAAAATGCCGGAGCGCAACGCGGTATCTTAATTTTACCCAGCAGTAATGGGTTATGTGTCGAAGCCACAAAGGAAGCTGACTCCCAGGAAATTCCCGTACTGCAATCGCTTCCTTTGGATCAGTTTGAACGGCTATCCTCAAAAATTGTCCATTATGTCGCCCGCACTTGTAAAACTGTTGTTTTAAACGATGCAACTCGTGAAGATAACTTTACCAACGATCCCTATATTCAAAAGTATCAGTGTCTATCTATCGCCTGCACCCCCTTAATCAATCAAGGGAGACTCCAAGGGATTATCTATCTAGAAAATAACCTAACCACGGGAGCCTTTACTGAACAGCGTATGGCATTGTTGCGAACCCTCGCCACCCAAGCCGCCATTTCTTTAGAAAATGCCAAACTCTATGACAATATCACCACCTTAAACGCGGCGTATGAGCGGTTCATTCCGGCTCAGTTTCTCAGCTTTTTAGACAAAGAAAGCATTGTTGATGTGGAACTCGGTGATCAAGTCGAACGGGAAATGACCGTTTTATTCGCTGATATCCGCGATTTTACAACGATTTCCGAACAGATGAACCCAGCCGAAAACTTTGCCTTTATTAATGAGTATCTGGGTTATATGGAACCGCAAATTCAAAGCCATGGCGGATTCATCGATAAATATATCGGCGATGCGATTATGGCACTCTTTCCCAATTCTGCCGATGATGCGGTTAAAGGAGCGCTCGCCATGTTACAAGAATTGAAAAGATACAATAAAACGCGACAGGACAAGAATCTGAAACCCCTACGGATTGGTATCGGTTTGCATACAGGATTGTTAATGTTAGGTACAGTTGGCGGATTTGGGCGCATGGATGGGACAGCGATTGGGGATGCGGTGAACCTCTCCTCGCGCATAGAAGGGTTAACCAAACGATATGGGGTTTCGTTGTTAATCACCCATCAAACTTTAGCACGTTTAAATAATCCCTTAGAATACGATTTTCGATTTATCGAACAAGTGAAAGCCAAAGGCAAAGCTAAAGCGGTTGGTTTATTTGAAGTGTTTTCTGCCGATTCACCGGAATTACGAGAGGCAAAAAATGCTACGAAAGATACGTTTGAAAGGGCAGTTTTGTTATATCATTTTGGTTCCTGTTCAGAAGCGGCGCCTTTATTTCAAGAATGTGTGGACTATCATGCCGGCGATCGCCCTGCTGGCAGTTATCTCGAACGTTGTCACCGCTGCGCTATAGAATTTCCCCATGATATGTAATTAACGCCATTCAAACCTCAAAGCGTCACTAGATTCGCGATCGCCTCGATAATCTGATCGGGTTCAACAGGCTTAGAGATATGAAGATCAAAGCCCGCTGCTAGTGCCTTTTCCTGATCAGTTTCTCCCGCATAAGCCGTCAGTGCGATCGCCGGAATTTGCCCGCCGCGATCGCGTGGTAGTTTTCTCACCTGACGAATGAACTCATAGCCATCCATTTCTGGCATCCCAATATCACTGATTAGCACATCAGGTTGCCCTTGAGACAATACAGCAAGCGCTTCATTGGCGGAAGTGAACCCCTCAACCCTTGCACCGTAGGCTTCCAAGATAATGGTGAGCAACTCGAGCGTATCCACCTCATCCTCAACCACGAGTACCGTCACATCGGTTAAATCCAAACTCTCATCCTCTGGCGCGGAATTCTGAGTCTTGGTTTGCGAATCCGACATCAGAGGTAACCTCACCGTAAACGTTGCTCCCTGTCCAATTCCCTCACTTTCAGCCGCAATCCTACCTCCGTGGAGTTCGATCAAGTGGCGGACAATTGCCAACCCCAATCCCAATCCACCAACATTCCGCGTCGTTGTACTATTCTCTTGACGGAAGTAATCAAATATGTGTGGAAAAAATTCCGGATTGATCCCCTGACCGGTATCACTGACTTGGATTTGCGCCTGTGAATCAATCTTTTCTAAGCGCACGGTGATTCGTCCACCCGAGGGAGTAAACTTTACCGCATTTGATAGCAGATTCCAAACCACTTGCTGGAGGCGGTTGGGATCACCAGACACAAATCCCACCCTTGATTCCAACTGGGTTTCAATTTCAATCGACTTGGCGGCGGCGGCTAAACCCATCGTTTCAATGGCAGCTTTAATCACCCGAACCAAGTCTACACGACAGACATTAAGATTCAACTTGCCGCGTAAAATCCGAGAAACATCCAGTAAATCATCAATCAGTTGGGCTTGCAAGGAAGCATTCCGTTCAATCGTTTCTAAGGCTTGATCTACTTTAGTCGGACTAAGTTTTCGACTCCGCAGCAGTTTTGACCAGCCCAGAATGGGATTGAGTGGAGTACGCAACTCGTGAGACACAATCGCCAAAAACTCATCCTTGATTCGGTTAGCAGCTTCGGCTTTTTCTAAGAGTTGAATCCTCTCTTCTTGCACTCGCTTGTGTTGAGTAATGTCTCTCAGGGAAACCAGGTAACCCATCTCTCCTTGCCACTCAGTTTCTACCACTCGCATCTGAGCCACTCTATTTTCCCCAGTACCCGTCCGCACATCCACTTCTGTGTTATCTTCGCCCACCACCGGAAAACCCAAGACTTGACCCAATAGTTCGTCTTCCTCACGACTAAAGAGTGACAGTGCAGCTGGGTTGATAAATCGTACAATACCATCTGTGTCTATCACCATAATCCCATCTGGATTCCTGCTGATTAAAACCTGAAATTGTGCCTCACTTTTGAGGAGTGCTGCTTCTACCTTTTCTTTCTCCTTATGGTTCTGTTGAGATTGTTCTGAGAGTCTCGCCACTTCTGCGGTTTGTACCTGCAACTGTTGCTTTAGGTCAAAAGAGTAAACCTTATCCTGTATGTTTCCGGGGCGTTCACTCTCCTTTGAAATTAATACCTGCTTCACAACTTGAGGAAGCTGTGCCAGTTGGTCGTAGAGCAGATAGTCCGTTGCGCCAGCTTTCATACAATCTACGGCAATAGACACACAGCTACTGTGGCTAATGATAATCACAGGAATATTGAGACTCTGTTCTTGTAAATAGGACAGTGCTTCAATACCATCAAACTCGGCTAAGGGATAGCCAATTAAAATTAGGTCAACGGTCGGATTCAGGTGATCTAAATACTCCGCTTTTGTACTGACGCGCTGCCACGTTACCGTCAACCCAGTTTCAGATAACAGCGACAGTATCTGCTCTGTTTCCAGAGCAGACTCTTGTAGAATTAAAAGGTTTAAGTCATTTGTCATTTTTTATGTGTTGATGGTGTTCATTGTTCATTGTTCATTGGTAATCCTCTTCCCCCGCTCCCAGACGCTTCAAAAGCGCGTCTCTACATGCTCCCCAGACGTAGCTTACTACGTCTCTACTTAACAATCCTCAAACAAACCACTGAGGCGGTCAAGTTCACTCTGATTCACATAACTTGGATTACCAGAGAGAATACCTGTAACGTTGCGGAAGGATCTGCCAATGTGCATTCCATCATCATCAATTAAAAACTCCCGAATTTCCTTATGATGTCTTGAACCGCGCATTTTTAGCACCGTTAATACCCGATGGACTTCCCCCTGAACCTCCACATATCGCAACAAAATAATCACGTCAGTATTGGTAGAAATTTGGGCTTCGGTGACCGAAACACTGCCCATGAGCGGTGATGTATTAGCCGTAAAAAGTCCGGTGATTCGGAGTTTTTTAATAATAGAATTAAGTCCCAGAATAAATTCTCGAAACCCTTTGAAGGTAGTAACCTGCCCCAATGCCGAAATACTATCAATCGCGATTCGTTGCGGCTGAAAGTCCTCGATTATTTGTTTCATAGTCACTAAATGATTTTCTAGTCCGGTTTCTTCCGGATAGCGACAGACAACCTTCAGGTTTCTCTCTCGTTCCATCTTCTCGAAATCAACGCCCCAACCGGCAGCATTTCTAAAAAGCTGATCCCGGCTTTCCTCAAAGGCAAAGAGTAAACACCTTTCTCCATTGTTGACACCTCCGGCTAAAAACTCTGTTGCTGTTAACGTTTTGCCTGTACCCGTCGCTCCCGATACCAGAATAATAGAATCGCGGAAAAACCCTCCCCCACACATAGAATCTAACTCAGCATTACCCGATGTGACTCGCTCTTTGGACGATTTTCGCTCTAATTTAGTCGCTGTGAAGGGAATGACAACAATGCCTTGCTCCGGCAAGATAGTAAAGGGAAATTCACCATGTTGATGGGGAGTCCCTCGGTATTTAAGAATTTCAATCGTGCGGCGACGCTTCTCTTCAAGCAATACATTCCGCAGGATTACCACATTATCGGCGACAAACTCTTCTACACCATAGCGGCTGATGTCTCCGTATTCCTGAGTACGTTCTGAGGTCAATACTGAGGTAATTTCCCGTTCCCGCAACGCCCAGGCTATATCAAATAAGTCGCCGCGTACTTGACTTACGTCTGGCACATAAGAGAAAACCGCTCCCAAGGAATCCATGGATACCCGTTGCGCCTTGACTTTTTCTATTGCATATTCCAGGCGAGCTAGCAAGGGACCGAGATCATATTCACCACTGACTAAGGGTCTATTTCCCGTTTTGGGAGAAGCATCAACAAATGCCCATTTTTCTTCAGCTTCCCATTTTTCGATATCCCAACCAAAACCTTGCATATTTCGGCGAATGGCTTGAGGCGATTCTTCAAATGTGACAAAGACGCCATTTTCTCCCTCTTTGATTCCTTCGACGAGAAATTGACAGGCAAAAATGGTTTTCGCACTGCCTGCTGTACCTGCAACTAAGGTAGTTCGACCTTTGGGGAGTCCTCCTTCAGCTAATAGATCAAAGCCAGAAATACCTGTTTTAACTTTGTCAATAAAAATAAAATTGGACTGTGGCTGTTGGCTCATTCCTTTGCTTCTTGGTGTGAATTGGAAACATATAGAATAGCAGCTTAAGTGCCATGGCTCAAGGTTTTTGCGGCTTGACACCGATACTCAATCCCCATAAAACAGTTTTAGTGTCTGACAAATCTCCCACGATTCGCTGGACAGGATTGGGAAATTCTTTAATTAATGTCGGGGTAACTAAAATATGTTCCGCTTCTGCGAGCTGGGGAGATTGGAGAACATCAATAACCGTTATTTTATACTGACTCGGTAGTTCCTGCTCACAGAGTCGATACAAGTTGGCGATCGCAATGTGCGATCGCGGGGTGTCTCCAGTAACATAAAGTTTGAGCCGATATCGTTTACACATGCTAGGATGCTCACGGACTTTGCCATATTTTTTGTGATCAAGGACTGAATTTCTTAGCATCTTTTCCTAAATTAATTTTACTCAATCCAATAAAATATCTTCGGTAGTAAGCCGCTAAATTACCCATGACTTCCAATAGTAAAAAGCGCCCTTCTGTGGTATATGCTTGTGCCTTACGTCGATTCACGGCTTGATTTTTCTGTTTTAAGGTTTTTGTATGTAACTCTATGAGATCACGGGGGGAGGCTTGGAGTAAACCTAACTGTTCGGCAAAGGTATTTAGATGCATAGACAGCTGATGCTCGACTTTATAAATACGTTCTTCTAATGCCCACTCCATTAAATCACCATAGTGTTGCATCAGTTCCTCAAACACATCGGGCATTCTTTGGTGCAGGGGTTCTACACTGGACGATTTTTGGGTCGAGTTTATCTCACCAGTGATTAACTTTTCTAGATCTTTGAGCTCTTGCTGTTGCTGATGTTGTTCGAGTGCAGCCAGGTGATATCGTCGCTCAAGGGCGGCGCGAATCGCGTAGACGAGTAAACTGGTATCCAGCTTCGCCTTGGGCAAATACCCACAAGCTCCCAATTCTAAGGCTTTAACCGCAACTCTCTCATCTTCGAGAACACTTTGGACGATGATTGGTACATCGAATGCTGTTTGCTGCATTTGCCGGAGTGTCTCCATCCCCCGACTATCGGGTAACATTAAATCTAATAACACGACATCGATACCTCCTTGAGCCAAATAATCTCGTCCCTGATCTAGTGTCTCAGCACAAAGCAGTTCAAATCCTCTGCTAAATGAGGGAGATTTGGCAGTGGTGATCAGTTTTTGTAGTTTGTCTATGTCATCGGGGTTATCTTCGACCAGTAAAACTCGACAACGGTGATCCAGCATGAGTGGTGTTTCAGATATTAACTTATCTAATGATAAGAGATGATATAATTACCGAGCCTATCCATTGGGTATAATCGAGCCATTCACCTTCGCTTCTTTGTAATCGTAAACATAAATGTTGCCCCTTCACCAGGAACACTAGAGGCGGTAATCGTTCCCCCGTGACGTTGAACAATTTTGCGGCAAATCGTCAACCCCAAGCCTGTACCCTCGTAGTGACGGCGGCTGTGTAAGCGTTGAAATGCCTCAAAGATTTGCTCATTATACTCTGGCTTAAAGCCAATCCCGTTATCGTTGATCACAATTTGATACTGATCACCGAGTCCATTCTCCTGGGAATAAACCTTGACAATAGGCGCTGTTTCAGGGTGATGAAACTTCAGCGCATTACTCAGCAGATTCTGCATGAGTTGATGCATTTGCAGGGGGTCAGCCTCTACAGTGGGCAACTCTTCGACATCAACAATTCCATGGGTTTCCTTGAGTTGAACATCCAAATCGGATAACACCTCTTGGACAACTGTATTCAAATTTACCGAAACCAAAGGTTGATCTTGAGTTGTGAGCCGCGATAACATCAATAATTCATTGATAAAGGTTTGCATCCGATTCTTGACCTGGCGCATCCGTTCCAGGTACTCCTGCCCTTGTTCATCGAGAACCTGACTATATTCTTCTGTGAGCAAGTCATTAAGCATTTGCATTTTATGCAGAGGGGAAAGCAAATCGTGGGAAACGACAGAAGCAAAGTCTTCTAATTCCCGATTACTTCGTTCAAGTTCAGTTACCAGAGTTTTCATCTGATTTTGGGTTTGCTTTATCTGAGTAATATCTTGAATTTGTCCCACAAAATACAACGGTTTTTCCTGAGTATCCCGCACCAGAGAAACACTTAACAGCACCCAGATGAGATGTCCTTGCTGATGAAAATACCGCTTCTCCATTGCGTAAGTTTGAATCTCACCCGCTAACATCTGATGCGTGTACTGTATATCAGCGTCCAAGTCATCGGGATGGGTAATGTCCTGAAAGGTTGTCGCCAGTAATTCGGATTCTTGATACCCCAGCAATTCACATAAAGCGTGATTGACGCGGAGAAAATGACCATCGGGCGAAACCAGTGCTTCACCGGTTGCGGCATCATCAAAGGCACGTCTGAAGCGTTCTTCACTCTCCCGGAGTTTTTCTTCGATTTGTTTAAGTTCGGTGATATCTCGCCCTTCTGGAATCAGCAACACCACCTTTCCCAGGCTATCCGTCACGGGTTTGAGGGAAAAGTCAATCGTGACAATGGTATCCCCTACCCCTTGCACATCGACTTTATAGCGGATAAACTCACCTTGAGCAGCTTTTGCGATCGCGTCTTTTAATTGGGCTTGGGTTTGTGGTGAAATCGTCCACCACCGGGCTTGCCAAAAGGGTTTGCCAATCACCTCGTCTCGCCGCACTCCGCCAAAATCCAATGCCGTCTGATTGGCTTGAATTAGGATACCATCAGGTTTGAGTAAGCCAATAAACTGAAACGTCTGGTCAAAAATAGCATGAAATTTCTGTTCACTCTCTAACAGTGCCTGTTGAAACCGTTGTCGCTGGGCATCAAGGGCGTTGAGTCGTTTGGCATTGCACCAAATAAATCCACCAAAAATGACCATGGTTAAGACACTGCGAAAGGCAAATCCAACAGTAGGCGGATAGATATCGGCGCGAAAGCCCCACAATACCAGCCAGCCCAAAACTGGGGGAATGCTAATCACCAGGGGTAGGAGACTTCGTGCCATTATACCCCCGGCGCGATCGCTAATCACCACTTTCATCGCGCCCCAGTTTGCCCCAGCACTCAAAATCCCGATTGCCATTACTATAAAGCTGATGGCAGTATGAATTGCCATACCCGTATAGGAGCCAATACGATAGAAAAGTGGGATTTGGTAGAGGTGACCCATTAGCCCCAGAAACGCCACCAAGAAAACCAGGAAAGTAAAAAACTGGCTCGAACAGTAAGCTCTTCTCCCCAACAGCAGCAAAGCCGAACCCAACAGCAGAAAGTTAGACGCCGTATTGGGCGCCATCCGACTCCCGGCGGCGGCGTCTACAGCATCAAGGCGCTGATGAAATAAAAGTTGGTCAATGCCAAAGTCTAGATTAAAACTATATTCAAAAAAGGTCAGCAAACCCAGCACGATTACGAAAACCGCTAGTACCTGTGATCCGATCAAAGATAATCGGTAGGATGAACTTTGTTTACTTTCCCAGTTACCCATAAGCCACAGATAGAGGGAGATACCACTGACAATAAAGCCAATCGCTGTATTAGCTTTCATGGTTCCCCATTCCGGTACGATGCGATTTAACAGGGAGAGGTTAAACATCCAACCCAAAAGCACCAGACAACCTATACCGATAACTATAAGACTGGCGGCTTTAGAAAAGGATTTAAGCCGACTACTGATTAGATGAGTTGGCTGGATGTCAGGTGCTTGAGTGTTGTCATTAGTCATTGGTTAGGGGAAGTCATCAGTTATCAGTTATCAGTTACCAGTTATCAGTTATCAGTTACCAGTTATCAGTTACCAGTTATCAGTTACCAGTTATCAGTTATCAGTTATCAATTATCAGTTACCAGTTGTCAGTTGTCAGTTATCAGTTATCAGTTATCAGTTACCAGTTGTCAGTTATCAGTTGTCAGTTATCAGTTATCAGTTACCAGTTGTCAGTTATCAGTTGTCAGTTATCAGTTATCAGTTATCAGTTACCAGTTGTCAGTTATCAGTTATCGATCACTGTTTACTGTTCACTGTTTACTGTTCACTGTTCACTGTTCACTGTTTACTGTTCACTGTTTACTGTTCACTGTTTACTGTTCACTGTTTACTGTTCACTGTTTACTGTTCACTGTTTACTGTTC
>NZ_JBKHUP010000111.1:0-22771 GCF_046565525.1 Coleofasciculus sp.
CATTTACCAATGTAGTGCCTATTTCAGAAGTTGTCAACCTTTTGAGAAAAGTTTTTTTGAGAAAAGCTGAAACCCTTTCCCAGAAGGGGATCTGAGCTATGCTTAAATCTAGAGCTAACCTGAGTAGCTTGAAAAAATTACCCCCGTTTGCCAAATGAGAGCTTTACCGCCATTGATCCTGCTAGATCCGATCCTCCAGAATTGGTTGTTAGAGGATATCGGTCGAGGCGATCGCACAACTCAGGGGTTATGGAATGCCTCAGACAAAATGATCCAAGCCGAGTGGACGGCTAAACAAAGCGGAGTGATAGCCGGATTGCCGATCGCGAAACGGATCTTCCAACTTTTAAGCGATCAAACAAGTTTTGTGGCTGTTGTGGCTGAGGGGGAAGACTGTAATCCAGGACAGGTAGTTGCTCGTTTACAGGGGTCTATGGATACCCTATTGATGGGAGAACGAGTGGCTCTCAACCTAGCGATGCACTTAAGTGGGATTTCTACCCTCACCCGCAAGTATGTGGATCAACTCACCGATTTTCCCACTCAACTCGTCGATACCCGTAAAACCACTCCAGGGCTGAGACTGCTCGAAAAATATGCTACCCAAGTCGGCGGTGCTATCAATCACCGTTTCGGGTTAGATGACGCCGTGATGATCAAAGACAATCATATAGTGGCAGCAGGTAGCATCAAAGAAGCGATCACTCATATCCGGACTCAAATGCCCTACCCCCTGAGGATTGAAGTCGAAACAGAAACTCTGGAGCAAGTGACAGAAGCGCTAGATCAGGGAGCTGACATCATCATGCTGGACAATATGCCATTGGAGAGGATGCAACAGGCTGTACAGATGATTCGCGCCAAAAATGACAGACTGAAAATAGAAGCCTCTGGGAATATCACCCTGGAAACCATTCGTGCTGTAGCCCAAACCGGTGTAGACTATATTTCCACGAGTGCCCCCATCACTCGCTCCACTTGGCTGGATTTAAGTATGAACTTACTGCACGAAAATCGGATTTAATCCCTAATTTTTTGAGCAAGCCATTTTTAGGATTTTTGGCAACGTCTTATCGTTTCAACACTTTACCTAGCGCATGACTTCAACCTTGGAACAACTAAAAGCCAAATTTGAGCAAGCATTGATTGCTGCTTTTGGTGAAACGATGGCAGGTACAGATCCCATGTTAGTTCCCGCCAGTAATCCCAAATTTGGTGATTATCAATCCAATGCAGCACTCTCTCTGGCAAAACCGCTAGGTCAACCCCCACGAGCGATCGCACAGACGCTCATTAACCATCTCGATGTTGCGGATATCTGCCAATCCCCCACAGTAGCTGGACCAGGCTTTATTAATTTCACACTCAAACCAGCCTATTTAGAAGCCAAGCTGAATAGGATTCTCACGGCGCCTCGGTTAGGTGTAGAACCTGCCAAGCAGCCCCAGCAAGTTGTCGTGGACTTTTCCAGTCCAAACATTGCCAAAGAAATGCATGTCGGTCATCTGCGCTCCACGATTATTGGAGACTGCATTGCACGTATTTTGGAATTTCGAGATCATGATGTCTTGCGCCTCAATCATGTCGGAGATTGGGGGACTCAGTTTGGCATGTTAATTACCTATCTTCGGGAAGTTTGCCCAGAAGCATTAACCACGGCTGAGGCTGTCGATATAGGAGATTTAGTCAGTTTTTATCGACAAGCTAAAAAACGGTTTGATACCGATGGAGCCTTCCAAGAATCTGCACGACAGGAAGTAGTAAAACTGCAAGCTGGAGCTGAAGATACCACAAGAGCTTGGCAATTGCTGTGTGAGCAAT
This sequence comes from Coleofasciculus sp., assembly GCF_046565525.1. Classification (NCBI taxonomy): domain Bacteria; kingdom Bacillati; phylum Cyanobacteriota; class Cyanophyceae; order Coleofasciculales; family Coleofasciculaceae; genus Coleofasciculus; species Coleofasciculus sp. The sequence goes on from NZ_JBKHUP010000111.1 coordinate 1,822, forward strand.
CCCGACGGGAATTCCAGGTCATTTATGACTTATTGGATGTTCATCTCACAGAACGGGGTGAATCATTTTATAACCCCTTACTTCCAGAAGTCGTCAAAGATTTAGAAACATCAGGCTTATTAGTGGAAAATCAAGGGGCTAAGTGTGTTTTCTTAGAAGGATTTACGAATAAACAAGGTGAACCTTTACCGTTGATTGTGCAAAAGTCGGATGGGGGTTATAACTATGCTACAACTGACTTAGCGGCACTACGCTACCGGATTCAGCAAGATGGGGCAAATCGGATTATTTATGTTACCGATGCTGGACAAGCGAATCATTTTGCCCAAGTATTTCAGGTCGCACAACGGGCAGGTTGGCTGCCAGAAAATGTTGAAATAGTGCATGTTCCCTTCGGATTAGTGCTAGGAGAAGACGGGAAAAAGCTGAAAACTCGGTCGGGAGAGACAGTGCGATTGCGGGATTTATTAGATGAAGCGATCGCGCGATCGCGTGCTGATCTGGAAACTCGCATCCACGAGGAAGAGCGCCAAGAAACCGAGGAGTTCATTAATCATGTGGCTCAAGTGGTTGGGATTGCGGCGGTAAAATACGCTGACCTCAGTCAAAATCGCACCAGCAATTATGTCTTTAGCTTCGATAAGATGCTATCGCTCAAAGGAAATACAGCACCATATCTGCTGTATGCTTATGCCCGGATTCAAAGTATTGGTCGCAAAGGTGGCGTTGATTTTGAGCAGTTAAGAACAAATTATCAAGTCTCATTGTCAAAAGATCAAGAAGTTGCACTGGCGAAGCATCTATTACAAGTCAGCGAGGTGATTAAAGAAGTTGAGCAAGAGTTGTTACCTAATCGTCTTTGTCAGTATCTATATGAATTGAGCGAGAAATTCAGTCAATTTTATGATCAATGTCCTGTGCTTAAAGCCGAGGAACCCGTGCGAACATCACGATTAATATTGTGTTACCTAACGGCTCGAACCTTAAAACTGGGATTATCATTACTTGGTATTGGGGTACTAGAACGGATGTAGAAATACCTCTTTTTCCTCACGGGCAATTCATCGGCGAGATGAATTGCCCTGTCTAGTTAAGCGCCGCTTCTCAATTTATCCAACACGCTGCGATCTTCTAACGTAGAGGTGTCCCCAGCCACATCTTGACCGGCGGCTAAATTCCGCAACAAACGCCGCATAATTTTACCCGATCGCGTCTTAGGCATTCCCTCAGTAAACCGAATCTCACCGGGACGGGCAATTGCCCCAATCTCCTTAACTACATGCGCCTTGAGTTCATTTGCCAGTTCCTCTGTGGGACTATAGTTATCCTCCAACATGACAAAGGCAAAAACATCTTCCCCCCTTACCTCATCAGGTTTTCCGACCACAGCCGCTTCTGCTACCGCCGGATGGGAGACTAAAGCCGATTCAATTTCCATAGTCCCTAGGCGATGTCCAGAGGTATTAATCACATCATCTACGCGCCCCATAACCCAGAAATAGCCATCCTCATCCCGACGGGCACCATCCCCAGCAAAGTAGAAATATTGCCCTTCTTTCGGTGCAATATGTTCCCAATAAGTGCGGCGGAAGCGATCGGGATCACCATAAACCGTTCGCATCATTCCGGGCCAAGGGTGCTTAATCACCAGATATCCCCCCTGATTCGTCCCCACCGGATTGCCTTCTAAATCGACAATATCTGCCAGAATACCCGGAAACGGTAACGTAGCTGAACCCGGTTTGGTGGGAATCGCACCGGGTAGGGGTGTAATCATAAATCCCCCTGTCTCCGTTTGCCACCAGGTATCGACAATCGGACAGCGTTCTCCGCCAATAATTCGGTGATACCACATCCAAGCTTCTGGGTTAATCGGTTCACCGACGGTTCCTAAAATCCGTAAAGAAGACAAGTCTCGTGCTTTGGGATGGTGTTCGCCCATTTTGATTAATGCCCGAATCGCCGTTGGTGCGGTATAGAAAATATTAACGCCGTATTTCTCCACCACATCCCATAAACAACCGGGATTCGAGGGACGGGGTGCGCCTTCATACATGAGTGTGGTAGCACCATTGGACAGAGGACTATAAACAATATAACTGTGACCCGTAATCCAACCCACGTCAGCGGTACACCAGTAGACATCGGTGTCTTTGAGATCAAATGTCCATTTCAGGGTGATATGGCTATAAAGGTTATAGCCGGCTGTGGTATGGACAACGCCTTTGGGTTTACCAGTTGTCCCAGAGGTGTAGAGAATGAACAGCATATCTTCACTATCCATCGGTTCGGCGAGACAGTCTCCCGATACCCCCGCTTGTAAATCATGCCACCAGTGGTCTCGCCCTGGTTCCATCTGGATTTTCTGCTGGGTACGCTGAACCACGAGGACGTTTTCTACTGTAGGTGCGCCGTTATTGGCGAGGGCTTTATCAACTTCGGGTTTTAGGGGAACAATCTTATCTTTACGCCAACCGCCATCTGCGGTGACGACTAATTTCGCTTGGGCGTCTACTAATCGGTCTTTTAACGCTTCGGAACTAAACCCACCAAATACCACTGTATGCGGCGCACCAATCCTGGCACAAGCTAGCATCGCGATCGCGGCTTCTGGAATCATGGGCATATAAATCCCCACGCGATCGCCTTTTTTCACGCCTAATTGCTTAAGAACATTGGCAAACTGACAGACTTCCCGGTGCAGTTGAGCATAGGTTAGGGTGCGGGAGTCGCCCGGTTCCCCTTCCCAAATCAAAGCGGCTTTATTCCGTCGCCAGGTACTCAGGTGTCTGTCTAGACAGTTATAGGCAATATTCGTCTTTCCCCCGACAAACCATTTGGCAAAGGGAGGTTGCCAATCTAGCACTGTATCCCACTTACTGAACCAGTGCAACTCTTGTTCGGCTAACTCCGCCCAAAATTTCAACGGGTCAGCTTTTGCCTTGTCATAGAGGCGCTGATACTCCTCCAGACTCTTGATCTGGGCATTCTGGGAAAATTCAGCCGGGGGTGGGAATAGGCGTTTTTCTTGCAGAATCGATTCGATAGTGGATTCAGACATCGTTCGCGGTTGTTATTTGCTACTGTACTCAAACCATTTTGAAGGCAGAGTTGCCTCAGTGAGCAATTTTGACGTTTTGTAAAGCTTACTTACCCCTCCATAGTGGCTGCATTATTGTTCACCTAAATCGGCTTCACCGATAGAAGTTTGTTGATCTGTGATTTTTTTATACACAATTACTCCATTTTTATAAAAAATCATTTAATTTAAAAAAGTAGCATGGCATGGCGTAAATAGAATACAGTTCTCTTTCCTACTGTGTCTATATCCAAACTTCTCTTTGTTTACCCCCGTGAGTTCTCCATCTCAAATGAAAACGCTATATGAAAGTCGTTCAACAAACGTTTACATTACTCACGCTGGAAGAACGTCCCGTTGGGGTTTGGATATTGAGTAGTTTAACAGCAGCGATAGGATTGCTGATTTTTCTCTCCTCTAACTCATCGATTGATTGGTTCGGATTAGTTTGCATTGCCTTAGCCAACTTGATGATGTTCGGTAGTCCAGTGAAAACCTGCCAATTTGACAAACAGCGCCATTGGGTAATGTTTAAGCAAAAAGGTTGGTTGGGAACCAAAGTTATCCACGTTCCAATTTACCAGGTTACTGGCGTACAAGTCGAACCGATCAACCTATTCGGGCTTCAGTTGTATCGGCTCAGGCTGATTCTTTTATCGGGAGAGCCATTTTATTTGACACCAATTCCTTCTACGGATTGTAACCTGCAACAAAAATTAGCCAGAACGATTGGAAATTTTATCAATCGCTAGGTCACTCCAAAATTATAGTTTAGATTAATATTCTATTGGATGCTAACCTTTAGCCCGGAGTTCAAACTCCGGGCGGGTGTCTTCTAAATTATGGCTCTGATTTCCCTGTTCTTGGAAAAATGGTCATTCAAGATGTACTTTTGTTACCACCGATCGCGTTGATTAATTTTTTAGCCGCAATTACACCAACAGCAACACCGCCAACCATTTGCGCCACCTTGAAAGCCTGATTCAGATTATTCTCAGGTAGATAGTGATGGAAAACTTCATCTTGCAACCATTGTGCTGTAATCTTCAAATTGCGAGCTGGCGTAGGTAACAGTTCAAGATAAGTGCCTTGACGGATTAAATGACCGACTTCCCCCGTAACATTAAACTGTTCAAACAGGTTAGCCGCACTATTACTGATACCGAGTTTGAGCAATGTTCCCCGTATATTCACCTGAGCCGGGAGGAGTTGACGACCAAAAACTAGGGCTGTTAAATTATGCGCGATCGCTATCCCTTGTTGATAGGCTACCTGTGCGGTTGGGGGTAAGGAATTGTCCTGAATCGCCGCACAATCGCCCCCGGCAAAAACCTCTGGGAAATCCAACAGTTGCAAAGTTGGTGTCACGTAGGGGCGTCCATGATCATCCCGCTTGTTTTTGGAAATGATTAGGTCTTTAATTAAAGGATTGGTACTTAATCGCACCGCTATCCTGTAACAATTGATCAAAACGGGGTACAACTTGTTGAGCATCCATTTCACCACTGCAATATTCATAGAGCAACGGCTTAAAACAAAAGCGTTCATCTTGATCAATTAGGATGACACTGCGCGGATAATGTTGATGAGCTAAATGTAGGGCGGTAAACAGTCCTGTAAAGCCACCTCCAATAATTACTGTTTGATGAATTGGATAATTCATAATCCTACTCTTTGAATATCTACTGACTAATCAACCTTTTTGCCAAGGTTTTTAGTTAGATGAGTTGCCGTGCAAAGCTTAACTATAAAATAATCATGATTAAGCCTAGAGGCTTTAAATAAATATGAACATAAATTAAATTGCCTTTGCCTCTATCTGTCAGTAGATATTTTAAACTCTTTATGTGTGACAGCTTATCAGGGGATTATTGGCTTGAAAATGAGTAAAGTTTTATTTAGTGTTCCGGCAGAAAACGCTTCCCTGGACATGATTGAGCAGTTGTATAGATACAACAAAGAAAGACAGCAAAGGCGTCAACGCTTGAGGCGGTAACTATAACTTATGTGAGATCGCGCTAGTTTGCCAAAATTTCCACTAAGGCTTGCACCCCGCGCCCCACTCTTGTTACCATCCCTTGAGATGACGTACTAGACCTGATTAACCGGAAATTGCGTTATCAATAAAAGAGTAGATACTATAACCTATTCTCATACGTCTTATCTTAGAACTGCTATGCCTCCTCGTTGGCCCCGCAAACCAGATCGTCGCGATGCAGCGTATCGACGCCTAGATGACCGAATGAACTTTGCTGTCCATGTCGCCGTGTTTGCGGCTTGTAATTCAGGTGTTTGGTTCGTCCGTACCATCCAGTATGCCAATTGGTCTTGGACGTACTGGGTAACGGGTATCTGGGGATTGCTCTTACTTGGACACGCCATTTATATCTTCGCGATCGCAGACTACACTCCCTCACCCAGTCAAGATAATTCGGCTAACTCTGCTCAAGGATAAACTAAGAATGTCAAGCTCACCCTATTGAATGGATTATGGCTAACCTAAATACTAGCGAAGCGATCGAAGCCTTGGCGGCTGAAATTGGTGATAATGTGTACATTGATGTTGCCAAATGGCATCTTTACTTACGGGATGCCCATTTACATACATCTTTAGCTGAACGCCTCTATCCCCTGCTGACAGAGGACAGCCTTTCAGAAGACCAAGTGCTACAAATCTTGCAAAGTATACCCGTTGAACTGGGGAATGGTAGACGGGAAGTTTCCTTGGTGGATTTACTCCCAATGCAGTGTCAGGTTAATTTGCTGGATTTACTCGAAGAGTTTCAAAAGAAAATGTAATTCAGAAGACAATTGACCTCTCAAGGCTAGGGGTCATTAGTTCCGGGATGAGAACTAATGACCCTTTTTTTGCACAAAGCAAGCGGGCTAAAAAAGATAGTCCCTGACTATTTGGTGTATCCTTTTAACCATTAGTGATCGCCTATCTCACTATCATACTCTGTCTTTTTCCCTATTAATGTGTTGACTCAGAACACCCCACCGTACTGACTCAGCTAAGAGTTGCCACCGTTAACTATGGAGCAGCATTGGATCAAATTAAGTTATGAGCGCAATACATATCTGATTGATCTCAATCGTATCAGTAGCTTTATTTTTGCTAATAACGGTCGGTTGATATTTTGGTTACCGGATGGTAAGGTGCGGATGATTATCCATCCAAAAACTAATCCAGAGGCTTATCAACAAATTTTAGACTATGTGGAAAAGACCGCTGGGAAACTGATCAGTTCTACGGTGAAAGATGAAACCAAAACTTAGTAAACCCACCGTTATAGGATGTTTTGACCCTCTGACATTGAAAAGCAACACCTCGATGAATTCTGCCGTATTACCGAAAGAACAAGGGAGCGATGTACTCCGTCAATACATTCGGAGTTTGTTTGTCTGCGGGGTATTGAACCCCATCGACAAACCCGCAATTGTTCCCGACGCTCACCTTCGGTAGAGCGCAGGGCTGCTTGCGGTTATAGCTCAAAAAAATCCAGAGGCTACAATTGCTAGCATGAATGATCCTAATGGGTGATTCCTCTATTACCTGCCATCCGCCTTCTTCAATCACGTAGCCTACGTTCTGGATTAATGAAGCCCTTACATTGCTCTCACAATCACGAAAATCCCCCAGGTAGTCGCTTTTGTCTCCACTGCGGTGAGAAACTGGATCAGGTAAACAATGGCAACATCGAGTCGGGGTTAACTTTGGCAGGACGTTATCGGATTGTACGAGAATTGGGACATGGGGGATTTGGACGCACCTATCTAGCTCAAGACTTGAATCGTTTCGGTGAAGCTTGTGTGCTAAAGGAATTCGCCCCCCAAGCCCAAGGGACTTTTGCCCTCCAGAAAGCCTCAGAACTGTTTGAGCGGGAAGCTGGGGTTCTCTATAAGCTGAAACATCCGCAAATTCCTGAGTTCCGAGAACTGCTGCGGGTGAAGCAGGAAGGAAAAGGACGCCTGTTTTTAGTCCAAGACTATATTCCTGGACACACCTGCCGCGCTATCTTAGAGGCACGCCGGAATCAGGGAATACGGTTTAACGAAACGGAAATCATCAAACTCTTGCGCCAACTTCTCCCTGTGTTGAACTACATCCACTCCCTAGGCGTGATTCATCGGGATATTTCCCCGGATAATATTATCATCCGTCAAGAGGATGGATTGCCAGTACTGATTGACTTTGGCGGTGTCAAGCAAGTCGCCGCCACGGTAGCCTCTCAAGTAATGGCATCATCCCCGGCTACAGCAACGCGCTTGGGTAAGGTGGGTTATGCTCCTCACGAACAAATGCAAGGGGGTATTATTTCTGCCAGTAGCGATTTATACGCATTAGGGGCAACGGTATTGGTATTACTCACCGGGAAAGAACCCTCTGAGCTAATAGATCCCCACACCTTAACCTGGACATGGCAGCGGGAAATTACCCTTAGCCCCACCCTCAACCGTATCCTGGAACAACTGCTGCAACCCCACCCCCAAAATCGCCCCCAAAGTGCGAATCAAGTCTTACAAGCCCTGACATCTCAATCCCCCTCGATTGCCTACTCCCCACCGCCACCGCCGTCACCGCCGACTCAAGCGACTGTCGCTGTCGCACCCAATCAGATTGCACCGACGCCACCATCCCCCCCAGCTCCTGTTGTCCCCAAACCGACGCCCACGGGTAACAATACCCCCGCCTTAGGCTGGGCAGGAAAATTTATCCTGGCATTGGTGTTTATTCTGGCAGCAGGTGGCTTTGGCTGGTGGGCGGGTAATCTGTGGATCGAAACGCAACTGCAATCCGAACAACGGAACGCTACGCCCATACAGGAGGACTTTGAGAACCCAGTGATTTCACCGGAGGAAGATGACGAACCCGAACCCTCCTCCGAGTTTTCCCAGGAAGAACAACAGCGCAAGCAAACCCTGCGGCGGCGACGGATGAATCTGGGTATCGATTATGACTTTTATGTCAGTTTAGTTGATGAAGCGTTTTGGAAGCAGTATCCTGCACAACAGGGATCTCAGTTAAGCACTGATCCAGAAGATGCTAGGCTTAGACAAGCCTGGGATGCGATCGCAGCAAATTTACTCACCCAGATCGAACAGCTTAATCTCACTCCTCAAGCCAAGCAAAAATTAGGCAGTTATGGCGCAGAAGATCGCGATCGCTGGAAAACAAGAGTGAATCGCCTACGCCTGAGTAGTCGGGCGTTATACGATATCGCCGATGCTAAGTTTTTCCACGCCTTCCCCAAACAAAAAGGACAAGAAGGCACAGAATTTCTTGACCAACCCATGGGTCAAATCTGGCAAGCCACTGTTGCGGATACCGTCAAAGCCTTGCAATCAAGAGAGGCTTTAGAACGAATTGTCTTTGAACCGGGCGATAGTGGTAAAAAAGTAAGCGGAACACTTCAACCTGGAGAAGGCAAAGCCTTTACCGCCCAACTATCGGCAGATCAGGTTATGGAGGTGAATCTCTCCACCGCCGCCAATGCCTTATTCTCCATTTATAGTCCCACGGGTAATACAATCTTCCTGGAAGATTCGCGCGATCGCACCTTCTCCGGAAAATTGCCGGAATCGGGATTCTATGAGTTTGTCGTGGTATCCGATGCGGATAAACCCATTGATTATCAACTTGATCTAACGGTTGAAAATCCTCCCGAATCGGACGTCTCAGTCGATGAATCCACAGAAAATTAATCTTTAGAATTAGAATTGGATGGATATGGCTTAATTAAAATAGGGGGTTTAGCAAAACAAGGGAAATTAACCACATCTGCTGGTGTCTGCTTAGAAGGATTGATATAGGGGTCAACCACACCCGCAATTTGTAACGCGGCGGTCACTAATTCTGAGCAAAATAGAGCCGAAAGGTCAAGTTTATTTCCTAACCCCACCTTATTCAAAAGCATCAACCCCGCTTTTGCCGCTTGTACTGTAGCGAAAGGTCTGCGTTCATTATAAGTTTGTCTCAACCACATCTGCATTTTAAATAAGTTATCTGGAGCAATGGGTTCCTTTAACGGTAGCCACCAAGCTTTGCCCTTATACATATCTAACCGTCGAGAGAGCCAATTAATTTGAACCCCTTTAATCGCTTTTCTGCCTGTGGGATCTCGCTCCGTCTGGGGTGCGGCTGATTCGATAATCAGTACACTTTTGCCAAATCCACCCCCCATTTCTACATCAACCACCATCGCGACATGGGAGTAGGGAGATTGAGTTGCCCACTGATTCAGGCGGGAAATGCATATCCTGCCCGAAAAAGCAATCAATTCTCCGGTTTTCATGCGATCGCGAACTAATCGTTTCAACCACCACATCTGTGAATGGGTAGAATCGCGATAGCTCTTGTACCACCCGAAGTGCTAACTGTTTATTAGCCCGGATGCTGGGGGGTATCTTATGACCTTTGCGGTTATCGAATCGGTGCTGACGGTGACTGCGTTGATCAAAGGAAACTTTACGGTTAATCCGTCGCGATCGCCGTCCCCGTCGCATCATTGCCCGTTGGATCATCCGTTTGGTCACGTTTTTAAAGGGCAAATTTAGGTGGGCTAAAAACAGAGTCGCCTTGGCTGATTGAACCGCGACGCCGGTGAATAACTTGCCCGGATCAATTCCAGTCACAATCTTTTGGGTTTCCTTCCCCGATGGCGGGTTAACTAATTGGACTTGGAAGATACCTAAGTCGTTATGGGTGACTTTAGCTTTACCAGCTTTTAGCCACCGCCGAATGCGGCTAGCTTTAGCTGGCATTAATGGTTTGCCGTCTGGCGATAAAACCGGAACTCGTAGCATGGTGATAAACCTCACGAGTGATAGGGGCGAAGCATTGGCGAAGTCAAGTGAGCGGTAAATTGCTTTAATTAACGACGCCAATGCTTCGCCCGTACATAGTCCCCTCGACCACCGCTCTTCAAAATGTCCTCTCTTAAAGCCAGAGACTATCTATAATGCAACTATCAGGCTCCATCGCATCTGGTATGTCTACCAACTCCATCTTTGCCGATACCCAAACCCATTGGGCAAAAGACTCAATCCACCAGCTTTTTACCCGCCAAATCATCAGCGGTTATCCTGATCGTAGCTTTCGCCCCAATAACCCTGTTACCCGTGCTGAATTTGCGGCGATTTTAAACAAAGCCTTTCCCCAGGCTACCCCGGTGCGGGATACGATCAACTTTGGTGATGTACCTGCCAATCACTGGGCAAATCCCGCCATTAAAACCGTCACCCGGGCGGGATTTTTCTCCGGCTATCCCAATGGCACTTTTCAACCCAATCAACCGATTCCCCGTGTGCAAGCGTTGGTGGCATTAGTCAGTGGGTTACAGTATGCCCGTGACCCTAATCCTACCCCAATTCTCCAACAATACTATGATGATGCCGCGACTATTCCCAATTATGCACAGGGCGCGATCGCAACTGCAACCCGTCAGTTTTTAGTCGTTAACTATCCGGAGGTTAAACGCCTGCACCCAAATCGTAACGCGACGCGAGGCGAAGTCGCTGCACTGATTACTCAGGCGTTAAGACTCCCAGGCGTCCCCCGACAATATGTTCCAGGTTGGGATATCATCGCCATTGAACCTCTATTCGATGAGGCAGATTCCTTTACCCAAGGACGGGCAAGGGTCAAACTGGGGGATAAATGGGGATATATTGACAAAACCGGGACATTTGTGATTAATCCGCAACTGGATGAAGCGGAACCCTTTTCCGCAGGAATCGCATTAGTAAGATTAAAGCAGAATATTGCTGACTTAAGCGGAGTTCGTAGTAGGCACTTTAGTGCCAGAAGCGCTTTAGCGCTTACAAACTCTCAGAAGGCAGAAAGTAACAAGGTAGAAGAATATAATAATTATTTAGACGAACAGGATCTAACGCCAAACCCAAATCAATTACCCTCAACTGAAATCCGAGGAGTTTGGCTAACAAATACGGATAGCCAAGTCTTTAATTCCCCAAAGAATATAGCTGAGGCGATAGAGTTCCTCGCCGAAACCGGATTTAATGTGGTTTTTCCTGTGGTTTGGAATAATGGCGCAACACTTTATCCCAGTCGCCTGATGCGAGACACGGTGGGATTGGAAATTGACCCGCGTTTTACTGGACGAGATCCCCTCGCCGAACTGATTCAAGCGGCTAAGAAAGTGGGATTAGCGGTGATTCCTTGGTTTGAATATGGCTTTGCCAGTTCCTATAACCAAAAGGGTGGACGCTTACTTGCCCAAAAACCGAACTGGGCGGCGCGGGATATTCAAGGTAATTTACTAACAAAAAATAACTTTGAATGGCTAAATGCTTTTGACCCCCAGGTGCAGGATTTTGTCCTGGGATTAATCCTAGAAGTGATTAGAAATTATGATATCGCTGGAATTCAGGGGGATGACCGTTTACCTGCCCTCCCGTCAGAAGGAGGTTATGATACCCAAACGGTACAACGCTATATGCAGCAGTTCAACCGGGAACCCCCTAGCAATCCAAAAGACGCCCAATGGTTACAATGGCGGGCGGATTTGCTGACTGATTTCCTGACTCGTCTGTACCGACAGGTGGTGGCGATTAATCCAGAATTGGTGATTTCTATGGCACCGAGTCCCTATCCCTGGGGGCTACAGGAGTATTTACAAGATAACCAAGCTTGGCGGAATCAGGGATTGGTGGATATAATCCATCCCCAACTCTATCGCCGGGATTTTACTAGCTATAAGCAGCTTGTTGATCGGTTGGTGAATGACCAAGTAAACCCGGTACAATTGTCTACGGTGATACCAGGAATCCTGATTAAAAGCGGGTCGTATCGCATCAGTTCAGAGGATTTGATACAGGCAATTGAGTACAATCGCGATCGCGGTTTATCGGGGGAGGTGTTATTTTTCTATGAGGGCTTGCGCCAAGATAATGATACCTTAGCCAAAGCCTTGCGATCGCGCGTCTATGCTCAATCCGTTCCTTTCAACGCGACATCACTGAAGGCACAGGGGTTTACCCATCGCCGAGTTGGTGCTGAATATCGTTATATTGACCGCTTTGGTAATCTTATCACTCAGCCTCAATTTGATTGGGTGGATTCGTTTCAAGAGGAACGGGCACGAGTGCGAATGGGGTACAAGTGGGGCTATATTAATCAAACAGGACAACTGATCACTCGTTTAGCATTTGATCAAGCGGATCAGTTTGCGGAAGGATTAGCGCGAGTAAAAATTGGCAGTCTGTATGGTTATCTCGATTTATCTGGTCAATCGGTAATTTTACCCCAGTTTGATCAGGCGACTCGGTTCAGCCAAGGATTAGCGGCGGTGAAGGTTGGAGATCAATGGGGTTATATCAATAAAATCGGTCAATGGGTGATTCCGACTCAGTTTGATCAGGCACAATTTTTCTCAGAAGGATTAGCGGCGGTGCAACTCGCAGGCAAATATGGGTATTGTGACTCAAGGGGTCAATTGGTGATTCCAGCAAACTTTGACACAGCCGGCTCATTTGCCCAAGGACTTGCTCCTGTCCAATTGCGCGATCGCTGGGGTTATATTAATCCTACTGGAAATTTGGTCATTGAGCCACAATTTAATGCGGCTCAACCCTTCTCCCAAGGATTAGCCGCTGTTAAGATTGAATCATTTTGGGGTTATATCAATCAAAAGGGTGATCAGGTAATTTCACCGGAATTTGATCAGGTCAAATCCTTTAGTGACGGATTAGCACCCATCCGCATGGGTAAACGATGGGGTTATATTCGCAATCTTTTTGAAAAATCCCAGTAATACCAAATCTGGGTTAGCTACCCCCGTTATAACCTAGTCCTTGTCAAGCGGACTTTGTTTGTGTAGCAGCGATTTCAATCGCCGTGGCAAAATGGGGTAATAAAGGCGGATTTGGTATAACCCACCGACGTGCGCTATTTCCCCAGCCTGTACCCTTTCCCCAGCGTGCGCCCAGAAAACCCCTCATCCTAAAAACCATCCCATTTTGCTTTTACAGAGGAGAGATAAGCTTAATCTGCTGCTTTTAAGATTTTTTGCGACAAAATGTCATTTAAGGGATTAACAAAAGAAAACTCTTGGTGAAAAGGGTTTCTATGATTAGCTTTAACAGGCATATCTTGGCGACAGCGAGAACAAAACCAATAAACACGCTTATCACGAATGTGAGCCAGTAACTGAGCAGAACAACAAGGACAGTTATTCATAGTCTTTCTCCACCCAACGCTAATCAGTCTACTCCTCAAATGTAAAAATTTTGGGGAAGAATCTAAAAAAAATTTAATTTAATGCTACCTATCAAAAGGCAGAGGTCACCCTAAAACTTATTGTATATAATAGCAAGTCTCGATTTAAAAAACTTAATTTTATTTTATATTAAGTCAAGTAGTTTTTCTTTTATTTGAATATCATTCGCCAGGTGAATCGCTCAATTGAGCCGGATTGACGCAAGCTGATTTGTTCAGAGTTTATCATTGATTTTTAAGACCCATGAACGTAAAAACCCACGTCTTTTCAGCGTGGGATCTGACCAATCATTTACAGTGCTTCAAGCCTATAACTCCAATTTACTCAGTTGTAATCAAAATCTTTTGTGATAACAATTGATCTAGAGGATTAGTAACAGGCGACGCTGGAGAAAAATTAGTTTTCACGGCATGAGTAACCGGGACAACAGATATCTCCTGGCTATCTTGATTACCAAACCAATGATTTGGAGTATGGCGGATACGAGGTAGCAATTGAGCTGAATGACAAGGATAGTTGTTCATCTTAAATGAATGCACCCAACACTTAACACCTTACATTACTTCGACTCGACCGTCATCTTGCAGATAAACGGCGCGAGCGCCTGGAGCACGACCACTGGGCAATATTTCAATTCGTAAGACCCTCGCTTCAGGTTTGCGGATATTCACATTTAAGGGTAATCCTTGGGCATCCCAAAACACCGCTGAAAAATTAGGGTTAGTATTACCTCCTCGGACAAAGGAGAGAACTTGTCCAGGACTCACCGGGAGAGGATCTGTAACATCAACTTGTTGGAGTTGGATAATGCTATTAGTTAAATTCGCTACCTCAACGGTAATCCGTTGACCCGGTACAAATTTGACGGATTGGTTTCTGCAACTGGTTGCAGCCACACAGGTTTGTGCTTGTGCCGGATGAAAGTCAGCCGTTGACGGTATTACCAGAGTAGTGGCGACTAAAAGCACTATTGGTAATTGCTGGGAAAATTTACCCATTGGTTTTCTGATTAAAAATTTGTCATTCATTATTCGTCGTTTATCATTTGTTATACTCGTCCTTTGTTAAATAAAATGGATTTTATGATTTAGTTTGCCCAATCATTATTGATACATTAGACTCTATCAATTAGCAGATGGAAACGCACAGTATTCCGCATCAATTCAAAATCAGCATCAGTTTTCGCTTGCTCGCGTAAATTTGAATTAATATCAATTGCCTGTTTTAGACTGTCAATTGCCAGTTCAACATGACCTTGCAACGCTCGACAACAGGCTCTATTATACCAAGTATTAGCTAAGTTTGGTTCGATTTGCAGGGCTTTATCGTAGGCATTAATAGCATCTGCATACTGTTGCAACTGATAAAAAGAGTTGCCTAGAGCCTGCCAAGCCTGATAAAAATCAGATTTAAGTTTAATGGCTTTCTGGTAGGAAGTAATTGCCTCTTTAAACTGGTGTAGTTCGGCTAAACACAAACCCCTATTATACCACGACTGATGTAAATTAGGATTGAGGTTAATTCCTTTATCATAAGCAGCGATCGCGGCGTCATATTGTCGGTTTTCCAAAAGTTTATTCCCTTGGTAAAACCATGGTAATTCTGGATCATGTTGCTGCTGATTTCCTTTTTGTTTAATCAGCCAGAGAAAAGCGAAGAATCCGCCAATCAATGCCAACTTTGTGGCGGGTTGAGTAAATAAGACACTGCCTAACTGAATGGCTTCGGGAGGGATATTTAAAATTAAAGCAATTTGATAAATGAACCGAAAAAGCCCTTGACTCGCTGCTGGTACAAACCATAACACCCCAAAAATAAACCAAAAGCTATATCTACCCAATTTGTTGAATTGTTGCTGTAGCGATTTAGGTAACCAAGGGCGTATAATTCCATACCCATCTAGAGGCGGAATAGGCAGTAAATTGAGGACAACAGCAAAAATTTGTAAGAAAATAAGAAAGGCTAAACTTTGCCCCAGCCAACCCTCACTCGATACCGTAACCCAACCCAACCAGAAAGGAATCGCCAACGCCAATGTCACTAGTACATTAGCAAAAGGACCAGCCGCCGAAACCGCACTATCCCATCTGCGATCGCGCAATTTACTATGGTCAATATAAACTGCCCCACCGGGAAGGGCAATTCCCCCCATCACCAAGAAAATCATCGGCATTAGCAGACTCAAACCCGGATCAGTATAATTGAGGGGATTAAGCGTCAAATAGCCTTTATCCTTAACCGAGGTATCACCGCCGAAGTAGGCGACGACAGCATGACCAAACTCGTGCAGGCACAAGGATACCATCCAGCCGCAAAAAACAAACAATCCAGCCATCCACATTACCACTTACTCCCAAAAGAAAGGAATATATTTAGTTTGACAAATTTTGCGCGAGTGTGTGAGTTAGCGGAAGGGGCGGGTAAGAAAGCTAACCAAGAGACGGCGTGTCGGGTGTGGAGTGTTGTGAATACTTGTGTGGGTTTTCTCCCTCACCAAACACACTAACCCAATGTTTCTAATTTTAATCCCCTGGCGACAAAACCTGGTAAGGTTTATTATTGACTTCCCACTGCTGAATTGATTTATAGAGTTGAGTTCTGTAGAAATAAGAATCCTCGTAAGCGAGTCGTAATTCTCTCTCTAGTATATCTGGTTTAACATCGTTTGTTTTCCATGAACCCCAAACCTTACTCAATCCCATGGATAAGATGCAAATAATATCGTGTCCACAACAGACTTGCCAAGGATCGTGAGTACTGTTTTCTAATGTTTCTATACTTTTTTGAATATCTTGGTCTATCAGTGCCAACTTTTGGGAGTGATCTTTAACAGCCTTAATCAGTTTAGCTGTATCAATCACTAATGTGGATTTGTCAATAAATTTACTAAAACTTAATTCCTTAAACTTCAGGGATAGATTTTCTTTCAATGAAACCCATCGTAAATACCCAATCCTTTTCCCACTTTCCAGCAGCGTTAAACGGATATCTTGACCAAAGTTGTTTATCTTGTCCTCTGAACCACGTTCGGAAAGTACTTTGTCTAAAGCCAATGATTTAAGCAGCATCATTTCCAGATCATGATCATCGGTTAAGAGCAAGTTTGAGCTAGAAGGTAAATTTCCTTCTAGTCGGCAAAAGTCTGCATCTACAATGGCGAGAACACCAGCAAAATTATCTTGTTCAAGAATCCTTATGGCAGCAACAGCATTCTCCTTACCAATAGCGATAGAAAATTCACAGTTTGTATCATCTATAAAACGCTCATACACGAGCTTATCACTGCGCCCTTCCACGATTATAAAAGAACCTTTGTGACTACTACGCCGCATCCGAATTTGATTCGCAATCCGATCCGGGGTAATAAATTCTCTCATTCGGCTGGTCCTTTTAACTCAACCGTTAAATCCCAGCGATCATGAATAATGTCTGGCGAATGAGTCGCAATTAATACATCAATATTAGACAGTTGAGTTATTTCTTGTAAATCTTTAAGGAATTGCACTTGCCACTCGACGTGTAATGATAATTCTGGTTCATCAATGAGAATTAAGGAATTCGGTTCAACTTTAAATAATAACTCATAAAGAAGAACGAGTTCGTGCTGTTCTCCAGACGACAAGTTTGTCGGAGATAATGATTTACCATCATCCGTAGTAAATGTAAACCCCTTCTCTTTACTAATGTTTATCTGTTTGTAATAAAACTTGTTGTTAATAATTCTTTTTAGTACATCAATTTTTCTCGCCATGTCATCAAACAAGCTAAGTTTTTTTTCTGCATCTTCAATATAAATTGACAAAATCTTTTTAGTGCTTTCGTCTATATCTCCTGAAATCTGAATATCTGTATTTTCATCTCTGTTTAACAGTCCATAATCTATTAGCTCATAGCGTTTTTTTTCAAGTTTATTTAGTTTATCTTTGAAAATTGCATCCGTCAATTCAGGTAGTCTATTTTGCTGAACAGCTCTTGCCGGAAATGTCCTATCAAGTGATTGAGATAAAGTGCCGTATTCAGTCAGTTTTTCTTGAATGTTTTGAGCTAATTCTTGAGCGTAATTTGCAACTGAATGTAACAGTGACTGGCGATTATATTTCTCGGATAAATTACTAGCTGCTAGATTTAATAACCGATCATGTTCTATAAGACGGACTTTGATAATGTCGTCTAAATCATATTCAAATTGATATTTATCTACAAGACTATATAAATATGTCTTTTTTAGTTTTCTATCTATATTTGCATATATATCGTCTTCAAATTTTATGATAAATTCCTCAAAATCAATGTTTACAATATAATCTAATTCTGAGTTAAAAATCCCATTAATTAACTTAAGTAATGTAGTTTTGCCGACACCATTTTTACCATAAATTATAGTAATGCGGTCTTCCAAATTAAGAGGGATAATATGATTGAACACACCGAATAAATCAGTGATTGAAATTTCCTTAATTCTCATACGTATTTCCCCGAAACCCTAAAGTAAACGCAATTGAGTCTTTTGATTTCCTTCTACCCCCTGACTCGCTTCCTGTTTATCATCTCCAGACTCCTCTACCTCTAACCAACTATCTCCTTGCCCATCCAACAAATATTGCGCGGCTTCTAACATATCTGCGGCAATATCTTTTAAATTATCCTGACTCTCTAAATACGTCTTCAGCGCATCTAGGGGGTTCATGCCGTTACCCACACCCAATTCTGGTAAACGCGGACGGGCTAACTGACTGACTAATTCTGGACGAATTGTATAACTGTGCGCTTCACTCAAAGCTTGGTGAATTTTACTATTATCAATTAAATCCAACTGATCAGAGCGCACCTGATAAATCAGCCGAACGACAGCCTCGTTAATTGCTCTTTTCTGAATGGCTTTAAGTAATGCCGCTTCTGGGTCAGTTTCCTCAGCTATATTTACGCTAATCGTGCAAAATGGACGTACAGGTAAAGGACAAAACTGCCACTGAACCTTACCTTTCTCTAACTCAATTAAAACATAACCCTTATCTTCCTTTTCTTCACTAAAATCAACCCGTTCAATACTACCCGGATAAACGACGGGCGGGTTATTAGATGGATTGAGATTTTGGTGGCGGTGGACATGTCCTAATGCGACATAATCAAAACACGATCGCGCCATCAGGGATAGGGGAATAGTAAAGCCTTTACCCACGGCTAAAAAACGCTCTGCCCCAAAACTAGCACGATCTGCCATTACATGGGCTAATAGAATAGTTGGCACTTGGGAATCCAGCCGCCGAATTTCTCCTTCTAAAATAGGTTCAAGGCGCTGAATTAATAACTCGTTCACCTCACCTAAGGCTAACCCTTCTGTTTCCGGGCGCGTCAGTAAACTAGAACGAGTTAACCAGGGTAAGGTAATAACTTGTACTAAACCATTACGAGTTTGAATCGGGTGAGTTGCCAGAGTATCCCCAACAATAAATCCCGGCACACCTAGGGTACGATAAAGACATAAACTCGCGCCCCCATTTCCTTGAGAATGTTGGTCATGATTACCTACCAGCAATACACTGGGAATTTCTGCATCGACTAAGCGGCGAAATTGAGTGGCAAAGGCTTCTTGTACGTAAGGCGGTGGTGTGGCGTCAGGAAAAGCATCGCCACCAAATAGGACTAAATCCACGGGTTCAGCAATGGCGCGATCAATACATTGAGATAAGGTATTGACAAAATCTTCTAGTCGTGTATTTAGACCCGTTTCTGGATTCGTTCGCCCGTGGGAGAAGCCGCTACCTAGATGGATATCTGACAGGTGAAGAATCTTAATCATAAGCAAAAACAGTTAAAACAGTTTTGATTTTGTAGGGGCGGGTTTCACGACTAACATTTTTTATCATATCGATGTCACTAAACCCGCCCCAACTAATGGAAAGTTTCATGACTAACTCTGATATCACCAAACCTGCCCCAACCAATGACCCAGGATAAAGGATAAAGGATAAATGACTAATTACTTCACAAAGTGGTTGAGGATACCTGCAACGACAGACAAAACAATTGAACCAATCAAGGCGGGCATAGGTCCATTGATTGTAAACGTGGCGCCAGTTAGGTAGGCGACTAGGGACAAGGATATTGCATTAACCACTAGCAGAAATAGCCCCAAGGTCAAGAGAGTCAGGGGAAAAGTCAGCATGACAAGAATCGGTCTGACAATAGCATTGACAATCCCTAAGATAATCGCCGCGATCGCAGCCGTGGGAAAACCCGCGATCGTAATACCGGGTACGATATGGGCAGTAATGATTAATGCTAGTGCAGTAAACAGCCAAGTTAAGAGAAAGCGTTTCATGGGTTTGGTTTAATATCACACACCCGAATTCTAACTGGCGAGAAGACGAACTCAATAACCGCTTAGGTTGGGGTGTCCAGTTGAGCGATCGCGCCTTGTAACTGCGCCTGTGTCTTCTTCCCAGTACGGCAAGGTTTAAGCAGCGCCATACCCTAGGGGCGAAGTGAAGGGTCAAAACTTCCCCAATCCCTAAGTGTGTGTGTAGACCCGTACCTGAAAATATCGGTCAAAATAGAAGTAAACCGCGATAATACCTGTAAATACGTAAGTTACACAAGGAGTTTACATGAGCAACACAAGTAACTTTCGCCAAGCCATTCGCAATGCTCAGGGTCAAGCCCTAGTCGGACCCAATGTCATAGCCAATGCCCTGCCCTACGTCGGCGGTGGATTGGTTTTAACGGCTCTGGGCACCTACGGTGGTTTGAATGTCCTTGCCACAAACCCAGGGTTATTCATGACCACCTTCTGGGTTGCCCTGATTGCTGAATTAGCCCTATTCTTCGTCGCCCGTGGTGTAGCGGAGAAAGGCAATAACAGCACGGCATTGCCCCTATTGGCGACCTATAGCCTACTTTCAGGTTATACCCTCAGTGGTATCGTCTTTGTTGCCCTCGGCACATCGGGGGTGGGGATTCAAGGGATTGCGATCGCCGCCCTCGGTTGTGGTGTCACCTTTGTCGCCGCCCGTCAAATAGGCTCGAATCTCTCAGATCAAGATGGGATGGCGTTAACCCAAACCGTTCAACTGGGTATCATTGCCTTGTTGGTGGTGTTGGTGGGTCAGCTCATCTTGAGCTTTTTTGGCGTCTATACCCCTAGCTGGATAGAAATAGGCATCTCTGGCATTGGCGTATTGCTGTTTGTAGGTGCGGCGGTGGTGGATTTCTACATCTTGCCCCGCACTTATCGCAATGATCAGTATCTGCCAGCCGCATTGTCGATGTACTTAACCTACATCAACCTGTTTATCTTTATTTTGCGGTTGCTGATTGCTTTTAATCGCGACTAATTGACTAACCCTATCCCACGCTTGAAAAGGCGTGGGATACCTGTCATTGGTCTAGTGGGATTAAATTTTCTGTTTACCAGAAAATTGGGTTTAAAGCCTTGCCCTTTTCGGGCGGCTTTTATAAATCGTCCTGACGCTTTTTAAAAGTTAATGGATCATGCTGGTAGGAGGTGATGCAAGTGTTGAATTTAACCTACGAGTACAAACTAAAACCAACGTCTAGTCAATGCCGTGGATTAACCGCATATCGAAAAACAAGTGAAAACCTGCAACAGGTTCATTCGCAAGTGTTGCAA
>NZ_JBKHUP010000112.1:0-22220 GCF_046565525.1 Coleofasciculus sp.
CCGACAGGATGGATACAGTTATGCCGAGTTTTCAACCTTTGTCCACAGAATCACCGATTAGAGGCAACGCGATCGCGTCTATATTTATCTTGACATAATGCTTTTACTGTGATTGGAATAGAGCAACAAGTCTAAGGGTCTCCTGGGCAACTTCCCCCAATCTTGCCTACAATTGCACAGGTGAGAGGAAAGATTCCTAAACCAGATAGTTTTGCTTGCGCTAAGTCTTATTGTTATATCAAAACTGCCAGTACCTTGGAGTGTCATTCATGTCCATAGAATCCGCTATCAGCGAAGCTGCAATTGAGCAGAATCTGGAACAATTTCTCTTGGTGCTGTCGGTGTCTCTCAGCGTCGCCACAGTTTCCCGGATTTTTCCCTGGTTCCGTAAAATCCCTTATACCTTACTTCTGGTTATAGTCGGCTTAGGCTTAGCCTTTGTCGATGTGCGCCTGGTGAACCTATCCCCGGAACTGATTCTAGAGATTTTCCTTCCCCCCCTACTCTTTGAAGCCGCCTGGAATATCCGCTGGCGGGATTTGCGGCGAGATTTAATCCCCGTGATTCTGTTTGCGGTGGTGGGGGTAGTGATTTCGGTGCTGGGAATTGCCTTTACCATTACCCAATTCACAGAATTACCCCTTGCGATCGCATTATTAGTCGGCGCGAGTCTAGCCGCAACTGATCCGGTATCAGTAATCGCCCTATTCCGGGAACTAGGTGCGGATAAACGCCTAAAAACCCTCATGGAGGGGGAAAGCTTATTTAATGATGGTGTCGCCGTCGTCGCCTTTCTCTTATTAGTCGGTATTCCCCTCGGTACGCAGGAATTTTCCCTATCCGCCACAGTTGCCCAATTCTTTACCTTTATCGGAATTGGTATCGGTGTCGGTTGCTTAATCGGGTTTGGTATTTCCTTTCTCACCCAACGCTTCGATTTACCCCTCGTCGAACAATCCCTGACGTTAGTCTCTGCCTATGGCACCTACCTGATTACCGAAGAACTCGGCGGTTCTGGAGTAATTGGCGTAGTAACTGTGGGGTTAGTTCTGGGAAACTTTGGTTCCCGGATTGGCATGAACCCCCGCACCCGCTTAATTGTCTCTGAATTCTGGGATTTTCTGGCATTTTTTGTCAACTCAATTGTCTTTCTCCTCATTGGTGACCAAATCGATTTTCCCCGCTTGGGACAAAACCTAGACTTAATTGGGATTACCATTGGAGCCGTTCTCTTCACCCGTGCTATTTCAATTTACAGCTTAGCGACGATTAGCAATGGACTAGTCAAGTCCAACATTGGTTGGCGACAGCAAACGGTGTTGTGGTGGGGCGGATTACGGGGTTCGGTTTCCATTGCCCTAGCCTTAAGTGTTCCAGTGAGTTTGGAGGGACGACAAGATATTATTGTTACGGTTTTTGGCGTGGTACTCTTTACGCTGTTAGTTGAGGGGTTAACTACCCAATTCCTTCTGGAAAAACTGAATTTAATTGGGGATCAACCCGTGCGTCAGAAATATTTTGAGGCAATCGCCCGTCGTGTGGCACTCAATCGAGTAAAAAACTACTTAGAGTCAGCAACGACTAACGACGAAATGAATTCAGAATTTTGTCAGTACCAGATAAAACTTGTTGATGGTCAACTCGAAACCATTCAAAGCGAGGTTGAGAAATTACTCCATCACCATCCCCAGTTACAAACCTTGGACATGGAACAACTGCAAGAACAAATGGTCAATATCGAGGCGGATACCTACGCTGAATTTATCCGTGCTGGACGTTTAACCGAGAACCTCTCACCCCTACTACAAGAAGCCTTAATTGAAGCCGATGAAAGGCTCATTGAGAATGAATGATTGAGACTGAATAATAGTAGAGACGTAGCCTGCTACGTCTCTACACTGACGTTACTAAATCCACCCCCACCTTTATTGATCAGATAAATCCTCTTCTATTGTCCCCAAGCTCACCACTTCATCCGCCTCAGTTGCCAGTTCCAGTAACTTAGCGGCTGCCAGTAACCTGGAGCCTTCTGAATCGCCAATTGCTTGCATCGCCACAGAACGGGCTCGCAGACGAGCCGCTAGGGCATGAACAACAAGCTCCCAGGAGTCATCTCCTAGCTGGAAGATGTGATCAATCAGGGTTTCAATTGGGTCATTGGTCATGGGTTAATTCCTCAATCGTCATAGTTTAATGTTTTCAATTTCATCAATTTTGGGGATAAACATAAGAAAAACCACTAAATATCTTAAAATAATAAGTTTATATCAATTCACGATGAGAATGATCAAACTAAGACTTTTTATCTTAACGCTATTATTCTTGATTTGTTGCTGCCTTCCTGCTCAAGCAGAAAATCTGCCAGCACTTGATCACAGTGGCGTTGAAACTCAACAACCAATCCAGTCGCCGTTAAAGTCGTACTTCCTGAACGTTTTAGCTGGGGGATCGCGACGATCAATTAAGCTTGATTCACCCGCAACGCGACTGATTATTTATTCTCAGCAAGGAGAAATGCCGATTCGATGTGGGGATGGGATGAAAACCTACGATTGTATCCCCGGAAATCCACTAAAGATTCAAGTTGATCCCGCTACACCCATTGAAAAATTTTGGGCAGAAAATCTTTATGAGAAACCTGTGCGCTTACGCATAGACGTTCTTGAAGAAGCCAGCAGCCAAGAAGCAGAAAGCCTAACCGACAGTCATGAGATTAATTGGGGGAGCTCGGACGTAATGAACCGATCCGATTTGATGCCAGTTTATCAGCCCAACGGGTAGTTTCAGGTAATCGATATTTAGGAGTGCAGCGCAGGACATAATCAATCGCGGTGGGTAAGCTGATCCGATGACCCGGAGAGACATACAAAGGCTTCACTCCAGTTCGCGATCGCACGACAGCACCAATCACCTCTCCCCGATGTCGCAGAGGTTGCCAATTCCCCTTCTGTGGGGGTAATTCCTCGTGCTGACCAATTAATCGGGACTTAGCCACCCCAATCGTGGGCACCGTAATTAATAAGCCTAAATGACTTGCCAGACCAAATCGGCGCGGATGGGCAATTCCTTGACCATCACACAAGATTAGGTCAGGAGTTATCTTAATCTGGGATAGGGCATCAAGTACGACGGGAACTTCCCGAAACGATAGAAACCCCGGTATATAGGGAAAGGTTGTCGGGCGGCGTGCGATCGCTTGTTCGATCAGTTGCAGTTCTGGAAAACTCAGTACCGCAACGGCGGCGCGTGAAATCGCATAATTTTCTTCAAAGCCAACATCCACACCCGCTACATAGTTTACTTCACTCAATTGGTCAGATGTAATAATTTCTCTACTGAGTTGGTTTTGGATAGCAGTAGCTTCCTCAACACTCAGAGTCCAAGAGTGGCGCTGATAAATTTCCATTCTTGTTAATTTAACCAAGCAGAAAGGTCTCTCTGAATTAAATCTTGTAACTTGAGAATATCTTCCCGATAGAGTTCTATTAATTGCTGGCGATCTTCTGGAGAAAGTGGAGCTGCTTTCTTGTCTTGGGAGTTCATTTGAATTAGGCGAGAACGCAGGTTTTGCCTGACTTCAAGGGGGAAAATCAATCGGAGTCCCGAACTAACTATTGTTCTCAAGGGATTTTGTTGGCGTAATAGATTATTTACGGCTGTATTTTTTGGCACTTTAGCAACTTGGGCTTTCTTGGAGACATCAGGCAAGAACGTATCATCGACTCCCACAAAGCGATACATCTCTTGCATGAATTTTATCGGTTCTTTAGACAAGTTATCGTACAAATAAACTTGAATTTGCTCTCGACCAAACTCTTCATAAAAATGCTGCAAATGCTTATAGTAAAAGCCTTTTAGAATCATGAATGATTTATCCGCTCTATATTTTATTTGTTCTGATAAGCTGGTTCGTTTTCCTTTACCAATAGCATCTCGGATATGCATTAAGTAATCTGAATAGGCACGATCAACTGGATTTCGCAAGACTGCAATCAATTTGGCATTGGGTACATAACGCTTAATTCGCTCTGAGGAAGACTCATAATGAAACAGATAATTAGGAGATGCTTCGCCAATAGCAATCTCATCTTTTACTCCAGTAAATAGTTGACAATATTTTTCAAAGGTGTCAATTCTTGCTTTTCGTTGATCTTCAATTTCTCCCCAATTTTTTTCTAAAAAATTCGTTTCTTTAACTGGACTCATGTAAATTTGCGGATGTTGGTTTAAATAGTTATAAATAGAGGTTGTCCCCGCTTTTTGAACACCGATAATGAGAAAAGTAGGAAGATTCATAGAAGTTAGTCCTGGTTGATAAAATAAAATATCTTATGCCTGATGAGGGCGGGTTGAGTCAAGTTATTAGTTTGTGTCAATTGACCCTTCACCACCTTCGAGACCATGCTTATGACTTATTACTGAGTAAAAGCCGCTGACGCAAAATAAACTCTGCGATCGCTAAATCCATGGGTGTGGTTACCTTAAGATTAGTCTCTTCCCCTGCCACGATCTGTACAGGTAAACCACAGCGCTCAAATAATGCGGCATCATCGGTAACATCCCAATTCAATTTCCGTCCTTGGTCATGACATTGCTTGAGAAGCGGCACCTCGAATCCCTGGGGCGTCTGGGCTGCCCACAACCGCCGCCTGTCGGGTGTATCTTGGACAATATCTGACTCATCGACCACTTTAATCGTATCCTTAACCGGGATCGCGGCAATCAAACCCGGACAATCTCTGAGATGCTGTGCACAGCGATCAAACAATTGGGGTGTGGCTAAACATCTGGCGCCATCGTGAATCAGTACCCGTTCAGCGGTTGGCGGTAATGCTTGCAAGCCGTTATAAACTGATTCTTGGCGAGTTGCTCCCCCGGCAATAAGCTGTACGGCTTTGGTCAGGGCGAGATCTGCTAAGATTGCCTGAATATCTGGCTGATCTTCAGGCTGTCCCATAATCCCAATCCAAGTAATCTCCGCCGCCGCTTCCGCCGCCAGTAGCGTCCACGCCAATAAAGGTTTACCCAGTAGGGTCAGCAATAGCTTATTGCGATCGCTCCCCATCCGTCGTCCCATTCCTGCTGCTGGAATTAATACATGCACAAGCTTCTGCCTTTGATGCCAAATCTCTAATCCTGACCGATTTAATCTGCGACCAGTGATTTATCCCATTCAATCACTAGGTATAATATCATGCGTACAGTAGTCCCATAAGCAAGATAGCAATTGGATTACGGGTGTAGTAGTTCACCCCGTCACGGTTATCGAGACAAACTCGTTTCCGGAGAATTCCGTGAAATCAGGAACTACCAGTCCATTAAAATTGAGCTGATATACAAGCTCATATTATATTGAGATGAGAATATTAGCCCTTGTTCCAGGTGGAATCAGCGATCAACTTCTGCTGTTTCCTACTTTGGATGACCTAAAAGCAAATTATCCCGAAGCTGAAATCGATGTCATAGTGGAACCCCGATCCAAGGGAGCCTATCGGGTTTCGGGTTCAGTACATGAAGTATTACCGTTTGACTATAAAGACCGCAACGGTCTGGCTGATTTTGGCAACCTGTTGGGTATTATCCGCGATCGCGAATACGATGTGGCGATTGCCCTAGAACGTCGATGGTCAGTAGGACTATTGCTCTGGATGAGCGGTATTCCCACCCGTGTGGGCTACGAAAATAATCAGGGGCAGTGGTTTTTCACCAACACTGTACCACTCAAAACAGAGCAGTATGCGGCTTATGTGTATCATGACCTGCTCAAAGGGTTGGGGCTCAATACCCCCTGTCCAGAGCTTGCCATTCGTGTGCCAAAATCCGATCTGGACTGGGCAGAAGGTGAACAAGCACGCCTCGGCATCCCCGAAAGCGGTTACATTATGATCGACGGCGGCTCTAACCACCTCGATCACTCACAGGACATTGATCAGGTTTATCCCGCCCATAAATGGCAAAACGTTATTGAAGACATCCACCAAAAACAGCCTGACCTTACTCTGGTTATGCTCCATTCTTCGGAGGATACTGAGTTAGTTGCTACCCTAACTCAAGTCTGTCCTAATTTACAGATGACCTCACCCCCCGATATCGGCAAGTTAGCTGCAATGATTGCGGGGGCGAATTTACTGCTGTGTACGGATAGTGCGTCGATGCATCTGGCTGTTGCTGTGGGAACTTATACCATCGCACTGTTTGGTTCTAGTCAGGCGAACAAACTCCTACCCCCATCAGAACGCTATATTGGCATTCAATCGCCGACTCGCTGGATTGCCGACATTCAACCCAACGATGTGTTAAAGCAAGTATGGCGAGGCTAAGGTAGAGCGGGTTGACTTCTCCCCTGGCTAAAGCGTAGGGGATTAAGCGGATGCGAAGAGATGGTGCTTTTAGCCCGTCTCTTCGCTTTATTTGTTCAAAATCCTGGATCTATGAAGTCCAGGTGGGATGGCATAAATCTCAAGTCCTTTTTGGGGGGAACATCAAGTCAAACAAGGTATCATCAAGTTCATACCCTAACATTTTAGCCATGGACTTGAGGCGCGACTGGTTGGGTAAACCAATCTGTTGTAACCAGTTATTGAGCACAAAAACTTTTTGCATCACGAAAATTTCTAAGGCTTCTGGGTTATACTGAATCCCTTCCGTCCGATTAAACTGGTGTGGGACGAGCATAGCTGTGTAGCGGGCGAGTTCCCCCGCTTTCCAATCCAGCAGAAACGGTAACCACGGATACTGAACATCTAAGCGGATAAACCACAGACGTATTTCAGGAATTTCTGACCATTCCCGTGGATCATTGGGTTGGCGAGGGTAGCTAAACTCAAAGCCTAACTGCTGCTCATAGTTGGCGATCGCACCCTCAGTCAGCCACTGATCAATCCTAGTCTGGACGGGCGATAGGTCTAAATCATTAATGCAATGGGAATTGAGTTTAATTGTGATTGCCACTAATCTTCGCTCCACAACACTTGGACGAAAAGACGCATTTTGAAGCGTCTGTACATTGCCTGGATTACTTCGATTCCACAGGCTTAACCTCGGATCAAGCTTACCGCTTCCAAAAACCTAGACATATCTACCCATATTTAGGCAAATCTAGACAAAACTCAGCGGTATATGTTTCTTCAGCGTTCATCCCAAGTGCGTTGACGCTTCCCTGTTGAGGGTTGACCAAGGATTCCCAGTTAGAGATACCATAGTAGAGGTGTCTGCTATGGATAGAGCGCTTGAGCTTGCTATTGAGTTGATTCCAATGGCTCCATACGTGCTTCCTATCGTTCACCTCCAGGTAGGCGGTTATGGAGCTTGGTAATTTTTCTCCTAGCCTCATTCCACGACGGGCGATTACCAGTGCAGCCGCCTCATCGCTGGCTAGTCCATACATCCGGGCATATTTGACGCCTCCAATCAGACTACTGTAGGCTGGATTGACCGTCACTAAGTCTATCCCTCGGTTAGAAAGAATAGCTCTCAGTAGTTCATAAAAGCGGCTATATGCCCACCCAGACAGCATTCTGGCATACTTGCGCCCCTTCTCCCTCAGTTGAGTTTTTTTGCGGCTAAAGTCTAACTGCTCACACACAATCGGGCATTGATAGGCGCTCGCCATGCCCAGTAACAGGAAACAGACGTGCCTAATGGCAACATCTTGCTTACCGCGTGGTAAGCCCATCTCAATGGGAAGGAGCCCATGGTGCTTAAGATTTCCTTCCGGGTCAACGTATGACCAACCGATTGAACCGGGATTGAGGTCTATTCCAATACAGCCTCTTTGGATTGACCGGGACACCTGTTTGACTGGTGCTGGGGTAAACTGCACTGCCACACACCACCTGCCATCTTTCCGGTAAAAGTGCCATGTTTTTGCTCCGTCTACTGGCAGTCGGTTGACCTTTCGAGGAAAATCCCCTATCCGGGATGAGACATATTTGCCAAACTTTTCTTCCAGGCAGTATGGTACGCGAAATTTGATTGTTTGCCCATCCCATTGGCAGGTCTGGTTTCCGTAAGCCTCGTCTTTTGACCCAACCACATAAACTTGTCCTTTGGGAATTGTTACCCGAATCGGAGCCGCCTTTAGGTATTCAACCTGCATCTGGTAGTGGTGCAGCTTACGCTTTTTGTGGTGCAGCCTAAAGCGTAAATTCTGCCAGTTAGTCTGTCGGTATTGAATAGAACAATCTATTGGGAGTTGACAGCCAGTTTTACTTGCTTGCCAGTTTTTCCTGCGGTAAAACTTACGGGCATTTTTCAGCTTGCGTTCCGCCCTTTTAATCCAATCAGCACAGGATTTTATTTGGGCAGCTAGTACCTTAATATGACGCTGGCTGTTAGCTTTAGCCGCGTCCACTGCTCCTTTACTCAACGCTATCACACCATTAGCGTGACGTTTGTTTATTCCATAAGCCTGCTGTAGGTATGTGTTCCATTCTGACTTATTGAATTTTTCGCCTGAGAGGAGATAGTTGGCTGTCTCACACGCGCAGACATGGAAAATGGCTGAATATTCCGATAGGAACATTTCCAACTGAGTTTTCCCCAGTGGGTTCAACTCCTCAGCTGGGGTGGGGAGTCCTTTGCAATATGTGAGTGCAACCATTGATTCGACCTCTCAATGTTTGATTTTCACTTTATTATATGTCGGTTTCAACTAGACTGGCTCCGGAGCAAATACCTATTCATTTTTGAGTAGACATGGCTAGGTATGGCTAGATATTAGGTTAAAGTTACTTACCCTAGTTTTATGTCCGGAGCATGGAGTGTGAAAGCACAAATCGATGCTACCGGATTTGATAGCACTCGCCCGGTAGACATACTCAAATCATCTAAGGTAAAGTGGTAATGAGTTTGCCTTACTGTGCCAGATGCCAAGCGAAGAAGATTATGTCCCCCAGGATGATGCACGTTTAACCAGTGCATTATGTATGTATGGGACTTAGAACGGGCTCACCTTAATGGTAGAACTTGAGACCGCTCCCCATAAAGCTAACCACCCCATTCAAAGTATCGACCATGCACAAAGAAGCGGCAGTTGTCAAACCGATTCGCTCATTGGAAGACGCCCTCAATCAATGTCAAGCGTTGGGGATGCGCCTGTCGCGTCAACGCCGCTTAATTTTGGAACTGCTGTGGCAAGATCGAGAGCATCTGTCCGCACGAGAAATTTATGATCGCCTGAATCAGCAAGGCAAAGAAATTGGTCATACCTCTGTGTACCAGAATCTAGAGGCGCTATCCTCTCAAGGCATTATCGAATGTATTGAGCGATCCGATGGGCGGCTTTACGGGAATATCAGTGATACTCACAGTCATGTTAATTGTGTGGATACAAATCAGATCATGGATGTGTATGTAGAATTGCCCGATGAACTAATCCAGCACATTGAGCAACAAACTGGGGTCAAGATTACTGAGTATAGGATTGACTTCTATGGTTATCGCAACAATCCACTGAATGATGAGTGAGGAATTATATCAAATCCGATTAAACAACCTGCCTAAAAATGGCTGAAACCCTCATTCTGAACTAATTGCATCTGTGTGAAATCAAAAGAATTCGATATTACGCAACTGATGAGTTGACCAATGATATCTGAATTAGGAATTATCAATTACGAATTTCCTAAAGTTCTAGTCTCTGTTTCCTGTTCTCTGTTAAAAAGTTCCCTGTTCCCAAAACATTTGATATTGGCTTTCCCCCTATGAACGTCGCCTATCTCAGAAACACGCGGCTTTTGGCAGGACTAATCTTGGCGAGTACCGTTGCAATCAAGCCAGTTCAGTCCCAACCGATTCCCTCAGCCGACGATGGTACGGGTACAATTGTCACCCCTTCAGGGAACCGCTTCGATATCACGGGGGGTTCTTTATCGGAGGATGGGGCAAATCTCTTCCACAGCTTTGAGCAATTTGGACTCAAATCAAATCAAATTGCCAACTTTGTGTCCGATCCCGCGATTCGTAATATTTTAGGGCGGGTTGTTGGTGGCGATCCCTCGATGATTCATGGTCTCATTCAAGTCATAGGGGGCAACTCTAATTTATATTTAATGAATCCAGCGGGCATCGTTTTTGGTCAGAATGCTCAGCTTAATGTTCCGGGTGATTTTATCGCTACAACGGCTACAGGAATTGGCTTTGATGGAGGCTGGTTTCAGGCATTTAGTAGCAATAATTACAGCAATTTAGTGGGAAATCCTCATACATTTACCTTTGATACATTGCAACCTGGCGCGATAGTTAATGCCGGGGATTTAGCCGTATCAGCAGGACAGAATCTGGCTTTAATTGGGGGGACGATACTCAACACGGCGAGTTTGGTAGCACCTGGGGGTAATATTACAGTAACAGCAGTTCCTGGAACCAGTCGGGTACGGTTGAGTCAGCAAGGGCAAGTTCTGAGTTTGGAGGTACAACCTAGAGCGGATAGTCAGGGGAAGGTATTACCCATTGAACCTCAGATGTTACCGGAGTTGCTGACAAATAGCGGTGGGGAAGAAGTAACCGGAGTTAGCGTGAATAGCGATCGCACCCTAATCCTGGAAGAGTCTGGAACACAGATTCCCACGACGATAGGGACAACGATTATTGCCGGTGATCTGGATGTTTCTGGAGACGTTGGCGGTGAGGTGCAGATATTCGGCGATCGCGTGGGTCTAATTGCTGCCAATATTAATGCTACAGGAATTCAGGGTGGCGGTAGTGTGAAGATTGGCGGAGATTATCAGGGTCAAGGAACTCTACCTCATGCCTCCCATACCTACCTTAGCCGCGATTCGGTGATTAGGGGTGATGCACAAGATGTGGGTGGTGGGGGACAGGTAATTGTTTGGGCGGATCATACAACCCAATTTTATGGCACAATTAGCGCCCGTGGTGGGATAAATTCGGGTGATGGCGGTTTTGTTGAGGTGTCGGGGAAAGAGAATCTGGCGTTTGATGGATTGGTAGATGTGGGGGCGACGGCGGGTAAAAATGGTCAGTTATTTTTAGACCCAAAAACGGTAGTTATTGGCACAACGGGTACAAATGATAGTGAGATTAGTGATAATCAAATCTTAACCGGAGACGGCGTTGGACTCACGTTCCAAATTTCCAATACGGCGATTGAAACCGCGCTGAATAACGGTGATGTATCGATTGCCGCGATTAAAAATATTGATATTAACGAAGACATTAATTCTAACAGTAGCAGTAGCCTCACCTTTGAAGCTGCCTTTATTAATTTAAATGCCTCGATTGGCTTGAATGGGGGTAATATAACCTTTGCATCTCCAGTAATTCTTCGCAGCAATCAAACCCTGAGTACGGGTTCTACTGTGGAGGGTAATATTACATTTAATCGCAGTTTGCATGGTCTTAATGGGATGACACCGCCAACCTTGACTCTAGATGCAGGCACTGGAAATGTTACATTTGAGGGTTTAGTTGGAGGACCCTTGCCTTATGATGTGGCAGTTCTTCTAGATGCTCCAGTGGGGTACTGGTCATTTGAAGAAGACTCGGGTGCGACTAGCTTTAGTGACGTTTCCGGCTCCACCAATATGGGTTCATGCTCAACCACAACCTGTCCTACGGCTGGGCAAACTGGAAAGATAGGTTCTAGCGTGAGATTTGATGGAACGGATGACATCATTTCGCTTAATGATACGGGAATTGTCAACACGTTCACCATGGAAGTCTGGGTCAAACCAGAAACCATGCACGAAATAGATAATGTGAGAGCAGACAATCCCATAGGTATTAATTATGATGGCACTTCAGGACAAAACTATATCTTCAATCCTGAGCAGGGAGAAGCGACTTGGGGAGGACCGCCAAAGGTTCATTTGGGGGCTGGTGCTTCTGTGGGAACTAATGGTGTCAGCCTTTACGACCATTCTAGTGATTATATACCCGCCGTGGTTGTTTCGTCGGGTACGCTCAATGATTGGACTCATATTGCCGTAGTTTATAATAACAGAACACCTAGTTTATATATCAACGGTCAATTGGTCGGCAGTGGAGTGCCAAGTACACCGTATACTGTCGTTCATCCCAGCAATAACATTGGAGGTGGAGTGTATGGAAATTTCCAAGGTTATGCTGATGAAATGGCTATCTATAACTCAGCTTTATCCCCCGAACAAATCCAAGCTCACTACAATGTCGGTCAAGGAACAAGCCCTTCAACACCATTGGGCGGATTGACGATTACCAGTGCAGATAAGGTTACGGCGAATCGGGGGATTCAGGTGAATACTATTGATCTGACGGCTAACCAGATTAGTCTTCAGGATGTTACCACGACAAGTAGTGGCAATGCTGTTAGTTTAACCGCCGATGAAATTAATTTGGCGGGAGGCGTGAATTCCGTAACCGGGATTGGAGATGTGCAGATTCAGCCTCGAACACCTAGCCAAGATATTGTAATTGCGGATAGTTCAGATACAGTCGCTTTAGATCTCTCCCTAACTGATTTGACAGCGCTACAAGATGGTTTTAACTCGATTACGATTGGACGATCTGATGGAACAGGTACAATTACGCTTAATTCCTTCAGCTTCAATGATCCGGTTACGATTGCTGGCGGATCAACCTTAATTGGACCTGATGTTGATACCATTTATCGGATTACGGGTACAGATTTAGGTGAGGTTAGCGGCTTTAACGAATCTCTGTCCTTCGCTTCAATAGAAAATCTAACTGGAGGGACTGCCAATGATACCTTTCAATTGAATAATAGTGCTTCTATAAGTGGTAGGATTGACGGTGGGACGGGTAATGATAGTCTGATTGGTGCAAATACTGCCAATACCTGGACGATTACCGCCCCGAATGGGGGAAATATTAATGGAATGATTAATTTCTCTGCCATAGAGAATCTGACAGGTGGTGCTGAGAATGATAAGTTTCAAGTGAGTAATGGTGTTTCTGTGAGTGGCATTATTGATGGTCGAGAAAATAGTGATGAATATATCATCAATTTGAGTGACACAGGGAGCGCGACAACAACAATTAATGACTCAGGAACAACAGGTAGTGATAGGTTGACGATTAAGGGTACAGAAGCAACAGATAATGTAGAAATTACAGCAACTCAGTTAACGCGGGAGTCACAAACAGTAAACTATAACTCAAGTCTGGAAAATCTGGAGGTGGATGCTGGTTTAGGAAACGATAAAATTACGGTTAGTGAATCGTTGACATTTACAGGTAACGTTTCTCTAAGTACGGGTTTGGATGGCGGCGATATTACCACAGGCGATATTACGGCGAATGGGGGAATTACCCTGATGAGTCAACCGGGAATCATCACTACTGGTGACTTAAACGCTTCTGGGACAACGGGTGGAGCGATTCGTATAGAAGCAGGCGATCGCATCATTACAGGTAATATTGATACAAGTGGCACGATGGGGAATGGTGGCGATGTTATCCTCGACCCAGAAAATGGTATTTTAGTTGATTTTATCAATGCCCAAGGGGGAACCAACGGTAGCGGGGGTAAGATTGACATTACCACGCAACAATTTTTCCAAGCTAGGGGTACATTTTCCGACCAAAATGGAATCTCGGCTAGCATTTCTACGGCTGGCGGTGAGGGAGGCGGTGATATTATTATCCGACATGATGGTGGTGCGAGGAATACTTCATTTGATGTCGGAAATGCCCAAATTAACGGGACAGCCGGGGGGATTACAACAAGTTCGACGAATTCAATTTTGCCGCCGCAATCCTTCCCCGGTTCCTATACTCAGGGGGAGATTCAAATTATTACCCAAAATCTACCACCAGAACCCCCGCCACCACCAGAACTTCCAGTCTTGATTCCTGATGAAATTGTCAAAGATTTTCAAGACATCCAACCTTCTCTCCCACCACAAATTCCAGAACAAGAGTCTGAAGATTTGATTCTGCGAACCGTTGAACGCATTGATATTGCCCGTCTGTTGGATAAAAACCAGATTCCCCAAGCGGTATTATTTATCGATATTCTCTTTAGTGAAGAACTCGGTTCCTATATTGATCAACGAGTGAGTCGAGAGTTACAATCCTTTGCCGATATTCAGGAACGTCTGAATGAGACAGGGGAAGCAACAGGGAAAAAACCAGCGGTTATCTATACATTTGCCCGCGCTGAACAATTGGATTTAGTGTTAGTCACGCCTTCGGGAATTCCGATTCACAAAAGTATTCCCGCCGCCCGACGGGAGGTGCTACTAAAAAAAGTGGTAGAGTTTAGGCGAGACGTGACTGATCCGATTAAACGGAATACCAATAGTTACCTTGATTCTGCTCAGCAACTTTACCAATGGCTAATTGCACCCTTAGAAGCGGAGTTGCAAAAAGAGGGAATTAGCACAATTGTCTTCTCCATGGATGCTGGGTTGCGGGCAATACCCGTCGCCGCGTTGCATGATGGACAACAGTTTCTGGTGCAAAAGTATAGTCTAGGACTCATTCCCAGTGTCAATTTAACCGATACTCGATATCAACCCCTTGATGATGCCCAAGTTTTAGCCATGGGTGCGTCTCAATTTATAGATCAATCGCCTTTACCTGCGGTACCCCTGGAAGTCTCTATAATTGCCAATCAAATTTGGCAAGGGAAATCCTTTCTTAATGCTGAATTTACTCTAAATAACCTTAAATCTCAACGCCAAAACCAACCGTTTCGGATTATTCATCTGGCGACTCATGGCGAATTTCAGCCAGGAAAACCAGAAAATTCCTATATTCAGCTATTTGATACTAAATTGCAATTAGATCAACTGCGTCAACTGGGTTGGAATAATCCCCCTGTCGAGTTATTAGTCCTCAGCGCATGTCGTACCGCCGTGGGTGATGAAGATGCAGAGTTAGGCTTTGCTGGGTTAGCGGTGCAAGCGGGGGTAAAATCAGCGTTAGGAAGTTTGTGGTATGTCAGTGATGAAGCTACCTTAGGGTTAATGACTGAGTTTTATAGTCAGTTACACAATGCTTCGATTAAAGCAGACGCCCTGCGACAAGCCCAAATCACGATGTTGCAAGGGAATGTGCAGCTAAAAGGTGGACAATTGCAGGTGAATGGGAAAAACCTGGTTTTACCGCCAGAATTATCAAGGTTAGGAGATAGAGAACTTTCTCATCCCTATTATTGGTCAGCGTTTACGATGATAGGGAGTCCATGGTAAATAATCAGCCCATTATAGGGGCGGGTTTAGTCACATCTAGGTTAGGTCAGAAATGATAGTAGTGAAACCCGCCCCTACACACTCAAAACTTGTTCAGGGCGGGTTTAGTCACATCTAGGTTAGGTCAGAAATGATAGTAGTAAAACCCGCCCCTACACACTCAAAACTCTCTTATCCTTCATCCTTTGCCAAAAACTCTCGCATATACTGATTTACCAACTGGGGCTGTTCCTGCTGTACCCAATGACTACAATTCGGGATGTAGCGGATTTGGAAATCTTGCACATAATCCTTTGTATTATAGGTTAATTCTTTGCCCAAAGCGGTATCATTTTCTCCCCAAATCATTAGGGTGGGAATTTGCAGAACATCCCACTGATTCTGATTAAATAGTCCCGAAAAGGCATTGCGGTAGTAGTTCAGCATGGCAGTCATAGCACCCCGTTTAGCCGCCGCATCTTTGTAGGTGTTTAAGTCTGCTTCTGAGAAGGCACTTTTGTCAATTGCCATATCGTTCAAACTAGAGGCAATCAGTTGATAGTCATCCCACTGAAGCAGTAACTCTGGGAGTAAGGGAAGTTGAAAGAAAAAGACATACCAACTTCGCAAGAGTTGTTGAGGATTACTGCGTAACGCCTGGGTAAATTTGGCGGGGTGAGGAATATTCAGGACGATTAACTTATCAACAAGTTCGGGGTAAGTATAGGCAACATACCAGGCGATCATACCTCCCCAATCATGCCCAACTAGGACACAGCTTTCATCGCCTAATCCTTGAATAACTCCCTTAATATCGTTAACTAACTCGGTGATCTGATAGGCTGATAAATCTTTGGGCTTATCGCTGTCATTGTAACCCCGCAGATCAAGGGCAACGACTTTGTAATCCTTGGCAAATTCAGGGATTTGATGCCGCCAGGAGTACCAGAATTCGGGGAAGCCATGCAGCATCAGCATCAGTTTTCCTTCTCCCTGGGTGACGTAGTGTAGTTTGACACCGTTGGTGAGAATGTAATCGTCTTGCCAGGAGTCGGTTAGGGTAGACATGGATTTGACTTTATAGTATTTCTCGTAAGACAATTAATTAGCATTATAGTCATTTAATCGGAATGTATTACCATGTTTTTAAGGTTTAGGTAAAGAGTCCGCGATCGCTAAATTCTTTGTTAGCCGTTTGAGTTTGGGTTAGCTGGTGAATGGTGGGAAATTTTAGGTGTAGAAATAGACGCCGAATTTATAGCAACCGCCATAGCGGTTAGGACACATCATTTAGTAGAGACGTTCCGCCGGAACGTCTCTACAACAGTTCTTCTTCAAGAAATCGGGGTTCTGGTGGGGAGATAGGGGAATGGGGAGAGTTAATCCTCAAGCTGTTTATATTCAGTGATATCAACGCTACAACCAATCAGACGATAAGGCTTATCCTGATCATCTCGCACCGCTAAGCCATGGGAAAGAAACCAGCGAATAGTGCCATCTTTTTGCAATATCCGGTGTTCCATGCCATAGTTGGTCGTTGAACCTTCTAGATGAGCATTGATTTCATTGTGGACTTGTTGGCGATCATTGGGATGAATCAGGTCTAACCAAGCGGCTTTACTATTCGCAATCTCGTTATCCTCATAGCGCAGTAGGGTTTTCAAATTAGGCGCTATATAGAACTCATCACTCTCCAGATTCCAATCCCAAATCCCCACGTTACCTGCTTTCAGGGCTATGGCTTGGCGTTCCTCACGGGTGTGAAGATCGGCAACCATTTGCTCCTGTTTTGCCAATTGCTCTTGTAGCAAGGCATTCGCTTGAGACAGTTGAGTGGTTCGTTCCTTTTCCCGTTTGGCTGAGGCGGTTTCTACCTGCTTGCGCTGGCTAATATCCCGCTCTATCGCCATCCAATGGGTATATTCCCCGTTCTCATCAACCACGGGGACAATATTGAGTTCTACCCAAAACTCGGAACCATCTTTGCGATAGTTGATCAACTCCGCCCGCACGGGTTCCCATCGGCATAGGGTATCACGAATTTTATCAGCTTGGATGCGATCGGTTTTGGGACCTTGTAAGAATCGCGGTGTCTTGCCAATGACTTCCTCAGAGGTGTATCCTGTCATCCGAGTAAAGCCCTGGTTGACATAAACGATCCGAGGACCTGGTTTGTCAATGGGTTCGGCTTCTGTAATGACGATCGCGTCATTAGCATTAAATACCGCCGACTCTAATAACCGCAGGCGTTCCTCGGCTTGTTTGCGTTTGGTAATATCGCGAACAAAACTGAGTGACACTAAGCGATCGCGGTACTCAATTACCCGAGAACTAATTTCCACCTGTACATGGGAGCCATCTTTACGCCGCAGGGCATGTTCAAAGATAATACTACCCGTTGCTTGCATCCGCTGACCGATTGTCCGTTGCCGATCCTCACCAATCGGCACATCAATATCGTGAGTCTTCAAATTCAGCAGTTCTTTTCGGGTATACCCCAGTCGTCTTGAGGCATTCTGATTGGCATCTAAAATGCGACTGGTGGATAGGTCAATAATAAAAATGGAATCGTTGGCGTATTCAAATAAGTGTCGGTAATTCGCTTCCGATTCCCGCAGCGATTCTTCAACTCGTTTGCGTTCGGTAATGTCTCTGGCGGTACATATTACCGCTTCCACACTATTGTGACTACCCAGAATCGGACTTAGGATGTACTCGTAATGACGCACACCCCCAAGGGTTGGGTAACTGATTTCATCAGTCAAGGGGAGTCGAGTGGCAAAGACGACTTCCCGTTGGTTATTAAACAGTTCGAGTCCTTCGGGAGGTAGGTTTAACTGCGGCACCGTTTTGCCCAAAATTTCGGCTTGGGACAAGCCAAACAGTTGCGCGATCGCTAGATTCACGTAGGTAAATCGTCCCATGCGATCCAGTACACAGATGGGGTCAGGAGACGCCGAGAGAACTTGGTCAAAGATTCGCGCTTGTTGCTGAATCCTCGTCGCCAGTTCTCGCAGTTCTGAGTCATCCTGATCTGGGGCAATGATCGGATAATTCAGGTCGAGTTGGGTTACTTGATTAGGAGGTGTCCAGGCTTGATCGGTATCCCCAATTTGATGATGATTCGTCGTTCCTGTCACCAACGTCCTCGGAATTGCCTCTAGACTTTGATTGGCTACCTGAGTTTCTTGGGTGAGTTGATTAAGCTGTTCTTTTAACTGCTTGTATTTTTTGTCTAATGTATTGAGTTGTTCCTGAAGTTCATCAACCGTGGTTGAGTGCGATTCATCAAGCGGGAAACCAAATGCCTGCTTGAGTGCCTCAATCACAACAGCCGTCCGATCCCGACCTGATGCCTCAGCCCGAGATCGAATTTCATGACTCAGTTGTTCTGGAAGTCTAAACGTCGCTATTTTACTGACCATTTTTTAGTCGATTTAAATTGTCGAGTTTACCGTTGTACAAGGACAGAACGCTGGATCTGTGCTGTTTTGCCAAGAAATCTGCGCGTTAGCTGATTGTACAAATGTTGCGGGTTAAACTCCTGGAATTTCCAAAACCGCTTTTTATTTTTATTCAGGGTGGTTGAGCGAAAGGGGGTTGCCCATTGCTTCAACTATAACCGTTCTCAGCATCTGTGGTATTACAGTATGACACCTAAATCAGAGTTGAGCAAACTCCTAGTGGGTTTAGATCGTACACCCTGAAAGGGTCTGATCGGGCAGACTCAAACATGTTTTAACAAAAAAACAGGACTTACGCTGATCAGCTACCGATATCCTGTTTTAATCGTTAACCCTCTGTTCGAGGTTGTGCGTAAGTCCTGAGAATGGGTTTCGGTGCTCTTGTTCAATTTTCTTTCCTCCGTCTATTAAGTTGCCTCAGCAATATGTCTTAAATCTTTACGTAGATTAGCGTAATGATTCGTCACAATTTTTGGCTCAACCTCGCCAACCGACAACGAAAAACGCCCGCCCTGGGCGCTTGTCTAGGGTGCATTTACTATATATTAGTTTAGTAGATGAGGGGTCTTACCCCCCACCCCTTTAATAAAACAACACAGTTATTAACAGACGCGCCATGGCGCATCTCTACGATGGTGGCAATTCCAGTGCGATCGCGCCGAGTAATCCTTTGCGAAAATCATTCAATAGCTGTCGCGCAGCACGCTCCCCGTCGCCTTGGTAGCGCGTCTGTGCCAATACCTGTAAGTAGGATTCACCGGTGATCCCAGTTGTATCTACATGATAACGCTCTTCTAAGGAAGAAGCGGGTGTGCGATCGCCTGTAGCCATATCCGACAATTGTTTAAGCAAATCCACAAAAGCCGAAGCAACCCGCTGATTGTCGTAAGACGCCTCACCAATATCATCACAGATGGCTAACTTTAGAGCATTCTCTTGATTGTGCAGCTTGGCGGGGATAACACCAGGTGCATCCAACAATTCAATCTGATCGCTAATCCGCACCCAACGCAGTTGACGAGTGACACCGGGACGGCGGGCGCTGTCCACCACACGCCGCCCCAAAAGTCGATTAATCAGAGCCGATTTACCCACATTAGGAAAACCAATCACCACAGCGCGAACAGGACGGGGCTGCAGACCACGATTTTGGCGCCGCTGATTCATCTGTACTCCAGCTTGCTGCGCGGCTTGAGCGACCTCCCGCATCCCTTGTCCCTGCTGGGCATTTGTCCAGTAAGGCGTTTCCCCTTGCTCTTGAAACCAGGATGTCCACAACTGCTGCATCTTCGGCGTAATCAGATCCATGCGGTTGATCACTAAAACTCGACTTTTATTCCCCACCCACTCAGCGGTTTGTGGATGATGAGTGGCAAGAGGAATCCGCCCATCCCGGACTTCGAGCACGACATCCACTCGTTTGAGCTGTTCCTTGAGTTGCCGTTCGGCTTTAGCAATATGTCCGGGATACCATTGAATGGTCGTCATAGGTGATTGGTCATAATTACGGCACAACTAGCACAGGACAGGGTGACAGATTAATCACCCGGTTGGTGACGCTTTCGGAAGCACCATCCTCGGTTAATCCCAATCCGCGACAGCCCATAATAATCAGATCGGCATTAATTTCGTCGGCGACATCACAGATAGTAAACGGGGGTGAGCCTTCGCGACTCAGGGTTTTCGACTTAATCCCATACTCATTAAACATCGCTTGAGCGCCTTTGAGTAGTTCGGCAACCATCTCCGGGGACATGAGATCCGGACTTGGCGATGGGTCATCCGGGTTGGGTTTTTCGACCACCGAGAGCAGAACTAAGTTGCTTTCATACTTTTGGACGATATTGACGACAACTTCCGCTGCTTCACGGGCTTCTCGGCTTTGGTCAAGGGGAAATAAGACAGTCTTAAACATTGTAATCACCTTGAGAGACACGGACTCCGGTAAAATGTGGACGGGAAAAGAGAATAAATACTCTTGACCCTAATGATTGAGTTGATTGCTCTATAGATATACATCTGGGGGTAATCATTAAGCATACAACCACTGGCACGCGATCAGAGCGCAAAGCATCAGATACAGGCAATTAGAGGAGAGTATTACTGTGTCCAAAAAAACTGTAGCAAATTTAAGTGAGTCCGATTTAGCTGGAAAACGGGTATTGGTGCGAGCCGACCTGAATGTGCCACTGGATGAGAATGGCACGATCACCGATGATACCCGCATCCGGGCGGCTTTACCGACGATCCAGGATTTAATCAAAAAGAATGCCAAGGTGGTTCTGTGTAGCCACTTAGGGCGTCCTAAAGGACAAGTGAAAGACAGCCTGCGCCTAACACCCGTGGCAAATCGTCTTTCCGAATTACTGGGTCAAACGGTGATCAAGTGCGATGACTGTATTGGCGATGCGGTTAAGTCTCAGATTGACAGCCTGGATAATGGTCAGGTGGCGTTACTAGAAAATCTCCGCTTCCACCCAGGGGAAGAAAAGAATGATCCGGAGTTTACCAAAAAGTTAGCCGCCCTAGCCGATGTTTATGTCAATGATGCCTTTGGTACGGCACACCGCGCCCATGCTTCGACAGAAGGCGTCACCCATCACCTGAAGCCCTCCGTGGCGGGATACTTAATTGAGAAAGAACTCCAGTATCTGCAAAATGCGATTGAAAATCCACAGAAGCCTTTAGCCGCGATTATTGGTGGCTCTAAGGTGTCGAGTAAGATTGGCGTAATTGAAACCTTACTGGATAAGGTGGATAAACTGCTGATTGGTGGTGGTATGATTTTCACCTTCTATAAAGCCCGTGGCTTGAGTGTCGGCAAGTCATTGGTGGAAGAGGATAAGCTGGAGTTGGCAAAGTCCTTGGAAGCGAAGGCAAAGGAAAAAGGTGTTGACTTACTCTTACCCACAGATATCGTGATTGCCGATAACTTTGCCGCTGACGCCAATTCCCAAACCGTAAGCATTGAATCGATTCCTGATGGATGGATGGGGCTAGATATTGGTCCTGATTCGGTGAAATTCTTCCAAGACGCATTAGGCGATTGTAAGTCGGTGATCTGGAATGGACCCATGGGGGTATTTGAGTTTGATAAGTTTGCCGCTGGTACTGAAGCGATCGCGCGGACTCTTGCCGATCTGACCAAGAAAGGCACAACCACGATTATCGGTGGTGGTGACTCGGTTGCGGCTGTGGAAAAAGTCGGTGTGGCTGATCAAATGAGCCATATCTCCACAGGTGGTGGGGCGAGTCTGGAATTACTTGAAGGTAAGGAGCTTCCCGGTATTGCCGCATTAGACGACGCTTGATGGTATCATTTCACGTCTCTACCTGATTTCGGGATAATGGCACTGAAATAAGCATTAGGGAATCGCCGAAATCTTTGATAGACCGTAGGGTGGGCATTGCCCACCAGCATACCAGTCAGTGGCATTCGATTTAGGGATAAGGGCGGGTGCAAGTTGTTTATTTCTCGGTGGGGAGGGCGGGTGCAAGTTGTTCATTTCTCGGTGAATAGCTGACTTTAGTCCCTAAACCCGCCCCCTGCTCCCCCTGCTCCCCCTGCTTCCCCTGCTCCCCCTGCTCCCCCTGCTCCCCCTGCGTCTCTATTGACTTT
>NZ_JBKHUP010000113.1:0-22125 GCF_046565525.1 Coleofasciculus sp.
TTGACTGAATCTTCTTTCGGTCAGTTTTGTCATGGAAACTTGGCGTAATCACCTAAATTTTAGTGAAAAAAACAGGTAAAAATTGGCAATTTCAGGATAATTTTGTTTGATAATTTGGCTTTTTTCTATTTTTCTTTAAAAAGCTCAATTTTAAAGCGGCAAATTGACTTATAGAATTAGTTTGTGAGAAATGCGGGATTCGGCATCTAAGCCGTTCATGGGGGTCAGAGTTCATCCTGACCTCCTTTCTGAACATTGTTAAAGGTAGGGACGTACAAATGACCACACAAAATTTTAACAGCCAATGCCCAATTCTCATTCTTAAGCGCGAAAAACTCGGCAAAACCAGCTTGAGTTCATTGCGTGAACAAGCTAAAAAACTAGGAATTATTCGGTATTATAGCCTCAAAAAAGCCACCTTGAAAGAACTTGTAGAGAAAAGATTACTTGGGCAAGATATTCCACTCCA
This sequence comes from Coleofasciculus sp., assembly GCF_046565525.1. NCBI lineage: Bacteria > Bacillati > Cyanobacteriota > Cyanophyceae > Coleofasciculales > Coleofasciculaceae > Coleofasciculus > Coleofasciculus sp. The sequence goes on from NZ_JBKHUP010000113.1 coordinate 470, forward strand.
TCACCTTAAACCTGAATTGATTCTTAAGAGCCTCACCCAAAAATCGGCTTGGCAATGGGAAGCTGAAGAATTAGAGGCATTGAATGGCAAGTGTTTAGAGGCACTTTCCTGCCTAATGGGTATCCCAAAATCCGGGAAAAAAAGTGTGAAAATTCAGCGGCTACTTGATATGGCGCAAGTGCGTGAGGCGCTATACAGCTTCAAACTCCCCGACACCAGAGACCACGACGCGGTTACAGAAGTTTGCAAATCCTTGGCGGCTCGATTCTTGAGCAGGGAACTCAAAGCGCTTTGTCGTCGAGTAAAAATCTATTGCCCTAGTACCAAATATGGGATGGCTTCAGCCCTTTTAAATTGGCTTAAATCGACCACCGAAAAAGGAATGAGATTTTTGTCCGAAATGAGACAGCAATTGCAGCGACAAAAACAATTTCAGCCAATGAATAAGCCAGTAGCCAAGGCAGCGTGATATGGATAATTTCGACCAATTACTAAAAAGTTTTACCGTCACATCAGGAAGCGAAACTGAGGAGACTTCAGAGACACCAGAAACTAAGGATAACTCACGCCTCGAACAGGAAATCAGCGAAGTCTTTCAGAACCGTCGTTTTTTGACTCAAACCCTATCAGCCCTTCTCTTAATAGCCACCATCCGAGGGTCAGTTCATTTAATGGCGCGGTTAGGACTCCCTGCGATCGCGACCGGGACGATGGGATTTATTGTCGTCGCCCTGGCGTTCGGTCACGCTCTGACCAAAATTGGCATCTCCGAAGGCAGACCCAGCCTTGACTCTGATTTTCTCATAGAACTGCTCAAAGCATCTGGCATAGCAGGCGCAGTTTGGTTAGCCACTGATGAGCATCGGGAAATCAGTTATCAAACCTCCACCGGTGCCAAGGCTTTTGTTGAGGAGGTTAAGCAGTTTGAAATCGAGCCAAACTCTCACCCCGTCGGCTCGGTGCCCTTAAGCGTTTTCGGACTGGGATTACTGGCGATCGCGCTCTTAACCATCGTATTCAGGAGGAACCGCCATGGCATTTTCTAAACACCAGGAACGGGCGAACACCATCCTAGTCGGGGTAATCAGCGGTCTGGGAGTGCTGACCCTCGCCACCAGCTTCCATGGCTCTCAGACAGACCTGATCGAGTATTGCTTCAAACCCAACAATTCCCCTCATTTTTGCACACCTGACAAGCGCTATATCATGCCCGTAAAAGAATGGCAGACGTTAAAATCTGAACCCGCCAGCAACCGGAGGAGCCAAATCCAAAAGAAGGCTACCCGACTGAGAATTATCGAAGCGACTAACCCACATAAGTGGGCTTGGGGATTAATCAGCGCTGGCTTATTTAGTTCAGCCTACCTGCTCAGTAAAGCCAGAGAACGCAAATTAATCGAATTCCTTCCCCAGTACCGGAACGAAGTTAAACAGTCCTGGCTACTGAACAAAATCCAATCCATTAACACTGCCCGTAAAGTCGAGTATGCAGCCAACCTAGACTATCAACTCTGGCAGTTCAGCGCTGACCGCGCCGCCCGTGCCAAACAATTATCAATGCTCTCCCCTGAAGAGATAGCCATATTTCAGGAACAGGCACGGTTACAAGCCCAAGCAGAAGCCCAAGCACAACTAAACCAAACAACTGGGAAGCCAGCCGCCGCCCTCCCCCACGGGACACCGGGGACGATGGATGAGCAGACGCGGCAAGGGAAGTTTGAGGAGTCCAATCAGACCTGGGTTGATAACTTCATTAAACAGACCGCGCTGGTCTGGGGGAATCAGGGCAGCGGAAAAAGTTGGTTCGCCCGTTACCTCGCCAAACGTAAGGCAGAACAGGGGTATAAAGTCATAATTTTAGACCCCGACTCGAACCCGTCAGAATGGCGTGGCGTTGCCGAAAGTCACCACGATTTTGAAGATATCGCCAGTTTCTTGAGGTGGTACGTTGACGAGTTAACCCATCGCTATTCCCAGTTTAATGGCTCGACTATGACAGAAGAGGAATGGAGGGAACAGCTCTGGCGTGATGGGGATGCGATCGCGGTCATCTGCGAAGAGGTGACTACTTATGTAGATCTGATTGACGACAAAGATTTACTAACTAAATTCTTCCGACTGGCTTTAACCAAATCTCGCAAACAGGAGATGCCCTGCACGTTTGTTAGCCACAATAACACCCAATCAGCACTGGGGAACATCAAAGGACTGGCTAATTTAATTGGGCGGATGCTTCAGCTCCAGCTAGAGACTCAGATTAATCCTGAAACCTTACAACCCACAGCCAGTGTCCAAGGATTAGTCAAGCTGGATGGTAACGACGAATGGCTACCCGTTACCCTCCCCAGAATCGACAGCAAAATCACCCAGTTTCACGCACCCAACCCAACTCAAATAGAGATACCCCATGATGAACCACAGGAGACGGTTGAGTTAAAGCTGTCTGATGAATTAGGGGAACCGCTAAAGACCATCTGGCTCTTTGCCAAAGAGCAGGGAGATTGGATTAAACCCCGTGATATTCAGCGCCGCACATTCGCCGCACTGAAAGGCAAGACAAGCGAGGACATACGGCGCTATTTAGGACTCCTTAATGACATGGGTTACGGGGAGCTAGAGGAGTCAGATGGGTCTGTCGTGTTCAGAGCATTTTAGGCTGTAGGGTACGACACGACAAGCACGACAGGCTTACCCGACACACGACACGACAGGCACACGACAAGCTACACGACACCTACTTGTTATCACGTAAAACGGCAATTTATCATTTTTACATTATGGTCACTTCAAGAGAGAAACATTCTTCTTACGTCCCCTGTTGGCTGAGTAAGAAGGATGTCGCGATAGCGCAAGCTCTAATTGACGCAGGATTCACTTATTTCGGCACGTTCTCAGATTTAAATGAGGATGAGACCAATAGCTGCCCTATTTGTACATTTCATGGCTGGAAACTGGGCGCGACTATTGGCGAACTTTTCCTGGATGCATTTGTGGATGGAGCGCTGTATTACAGACCTTTTGAGGCAGAAACGAGACAGGATTTTAACCGTGAGGTTGAGAAGGTCAAGCGGACTATCCGGCAAGCGGTGAAAGAGTGGGAGTTATCGCACCCTCAACCGATTCAGCTTTGCTTGTTCTAGGCTCACGCTTTCTGTTAGGGCGTACCCCTACCGAGGCATCACTCGATAGGGGCTACCCATATAAAACCACTACATGAAGCCACTTAATTATAATGAGTCAAATCGCCAAAGAAATCCCTGTTGAACTCAGGGCAGATAAGGTGCTAAAGGTCCTTTTACTTGAGGGGGATTGTTACATCACCGATTTTGAGGGATTGAAATTGATTGAAGCTTCACCCAAGTGGCTGGTGGATATCAGCCCAAGGACACTAAGAACACTGAGGCAGTTTGGTTTCACTGGCTCTTATCAGCCCATCATTTACAAAAATAAAATTGGCTACTTCAAGAAACAAGCCAGAAGGTTTTCCGAATGGGTCGCCATTTGGAGTTGCTTTAGTTCAAGAGGAAATACTAAGGCAACGGAAGTTTTAAACCTCCTAGCTGTCGAAAACCTTCTTGAGCGTCTAAAGAACGCGAGTTGACTGTAAACTCACACTTCTAGCAGCTCTTCTTGGAGCTGTTTGACTAACTTCAAAACTACACGTATTGAGCCTACTCTAGCTGCGTGGACGCTTGAATATCCATCTCGTCGAGAGGTTCTTCAATCGCATTGCGAATCCAAGTGGTGTCAAATTCCTTTTGCGTATGCGCTCGCACTTCAATACTGATTGTCATATCATCGGCTTTGTCAGATAACGCTTGCAGCACTTCAAACAATTGAAAGATTTGAGATTTGTTCGTGGTAGAAGTCAGTTTGTAGTGACGAGCGGGTTGTTTACCGTTAACAATGTCTACTAAGACTGAACGTTTGACGCTACTGCCTTGAGACTTGTATTCAACAGCCTTTGTATCTTCCCTTACCGTCTTTTGAGCCGTGCTGATGCTACCCCGATAGTCAAGTGTGGTTTTTTGCTGGTTGGTGTCACCGTCTGAATCGTCCTCTGATGTTGTTGTATCCAGTTCGTCATCAGTTGAAGCTGGAGTACGCAGTTGAGTGGCTAGGCTGGGTGACAATAGATAGCCGGAAATGTCTAACTCGTCAGGCGGAATCACTCGGTTCAAGCTAACTAGACTGGGATTTTCCACCAGCGGCGTGCCATCGGAGGAAACCGTCATTGAGGGGACGTAACCCAGAATGCCTTGTTCTACCGCTTTGAGAATGGCTCTTTTAATGGGTTCTACCCCTAACATCTTGGGAAAGTTGGGGAAGCGGAAGAAATAACTGACCAGTTCCTCTGCTGTAATGTATTCGGTCTCCGGGTTCTCTAAACCAGACAGCCGTACCAATTTGCCAGGGGTAATGGACTCAAAGACGTGATTTTTCAGCGCGTCTAACACTCGGTCTTGTAGGTTCTGACTGGTGTTAAGTTGGGACTGTAAATCAATCGTTTCTAAGCGGACGGGTTTGGAGCCATTAGGGTCAGGCAGTGGTAACAGAATATAGTCATAGAGGCGACGAATCGCGGCGCTCACTTCGTTGGCAGTCTCTCTGCCTTTGCTGGTCAGTTCATCGGCATCTTCAGCAGTAAACTTGTACTTCTTCTTCTGCTCGAGGAGTGAGCCGATCGCTAGTGCCATTCTCGCACCTTTTCGGGCTTTATCCATCTGCGCTCGATTGGGAACCACAAACGCGATCGCATTCTTGTATTCTCGCTTGTCGTTGCCCCGGTTTTCCAACCATGAGAGGGCGTCCTCGATAGCCGCCTCCGGACTCTTCTGTGCCCAGCTAGGGTCGAGATAAACTACGCTAAACTGCGGCACTTGGTCGGTGATTCGACTCGACTGGGCAGGCCACACCACCACCTTGCCGCGTTGAGTCTGCAATGCCTTATCTAGCTCAGAGCGGATTTGTTCTAAAACTTCATCCCCGCTCACTTTACTTTCTTCGTCAGTAATCAGCTTGTTGAGATTCGGCTTGGTTTCAAACCGATAGCGACGCCCGACATAGTGCAAGTAAAGTAACTGTTCCCGCAAGTCACTTAGAGCTGCCGTTATCGTTGTGCGGTCAAGCCCTGGTGTCAGACAAGCCCCAGTTATATCCTGTTCCAAAACACCTCGGTCTTCGCCGCTTCTTGCCCCGAACGAATACATTAAGATAGCTGAAGCCAGACGGGTTCCCACCTTTAACTGCGAGAGGGCGGGTGCATCTTGGGCAATGCGGTTATCGACGATTTTCACTTTCGCCTTACGACCGGTTAAGTCGGCTGCCAGCACGGAAGTGTAGGCATCTCGTTCTCCCACTTGGGTAAAAAACGCATTTCTCACCGCTTCATGGCTGAAGGGAACATTGCCTGGACTAATCAGCCAAGAGGGGTCATTGGCTTCGCGGAGGGCGTAAACAGTACTGGCAAGGAATTGCAGCGCACCGCGAGTGCGTTGATAACTGGGAAGACTACCCCAGCGATGGTACATCAAATCCAGTAAGTCGGGATGGAAGGGGTAACTCGATTGAATTCGTTCTGCCAGTAAATCGGCTTGTTGTTGGACTTCCTGTTTTTCCCGCGTCGTATCGGCATAACTCTCGCGGAATTTGCGGTAGAGTTCCGCTTGCTGCCGTGCGACTTCAGTGATAATTGCCGAGTCGCCCACATTGGTAAATAAACGCCGCTGGACGACTTTCATCACTTCATCGCCGGAAACGGGTTCTTTTTTAGCATCAATTCGGCTGACCAGTTTATCCAAAGCACTCAGCAAACCTTCATTGCCAAAGGATTCCTGAACGCTGGCTTGGAGGGAATAAACTAAAACTGTCTTGGGGAGGTCTCGAACCAGTTCGGTGAGTTTTTGCACGAAGGTGAGAACCTGCCGACCGAAGGTTGAGTCTCCTACCTGTAATCCCATCGCATTCTCGATATAGACGAGAAATTCGTCAATAAGGAGTAGGATAGAGCGATCGCCAAATATTTTCCGCAGCACATCGTTACCAGGGGCAATGCGCTGCTGGTCTTCGGTTTCTACCAACGAGTAGGCTTGATGTCCACCGATCTGCCATGCAAAGTAGCCCCAAGGTGTAAGAATGCGGGGACCGTTTTCAATCTGAATTCCAGTACTGGCGCTGATGTCCAGACCGATTAAGGTGGCAACCTGTACCGTACCGGGTTCTGGAAGCGTGTCTAATTTGGAAAATCCTTGTAGTTCCTGGCGATGTTTGGTAATGTGATAAAAACTAATTAATGCGTGGGTTTTGCCGCCGCCGAAGGGGGTACGCAGTTGCAGGACGCGATCGCCAGGTTCTCCCCGCAAGCCTTTAAGAACATCTTCGAGTAACTTTCTCAGTTCCTTGGTAAGATAGGTGGCGGCGAAGAAGTCACGAGCATCGCGGTAAACCTTGGGGCATTTGGGTTCTTGGCGAATCACAGCACCCAGGCTAGCTGCATAGGTGGCGTTATCTAAATTGCCCGCCAGGATATCTGGATGGGGGGTAACGACTTGCGTCCAGGGTTTGATTTGATAGGCGCTACTCATATATTCTTCGAGGTAGAGATTGGGGGTCGGTCAGCATGGAGGTCTCTTTTCTAGTGTTCCCATCTGATTGGGGTAGACGCAACTTTTCTGCCTTTTTTTCCTGAAGAAGTGGGTGGCAACTATCTGCTTACCCGCGAACCGAGACGCTTTAATATACTCAGGACAGAGTACAGCTCATTTTCACGAGTCTGGATATCGAACGCTTTAGAATAAGCATATTTTGGAGTTTCTTGTTGGGTCAGTTTGATAAAAACAAACTCCCGACCATTGGTCATTAATCCAAACGTTTCTTTAACAGGGTTGGGATTATTGAGCATATAAAATAGAAGTTGGGAAAGTGCCGACATAACATCGACTTGAGTTCGCTTGGACTCGATAACCAGTATCCAGAGGTCGTCTTTGAGGGTCAAGACATCAATATATCCTTTGATAATTTCATCTTCATCTTCCAGAAAAATTTCGACCTCAGCCTCGGTTTGGATATCAAAATCTCGACTATAAAAATCGGCTAAATCCAGCAAGGGGGACAGCACCACCATTTTTACCATGTCTTCTAACATGGGGCGGCGTCTGTTTAAATTGAGATAGTTGGCTTTAATCCGGTCTAGGGCTTGCTTTTGGGAGTCAGTGATGGTGGGTAAGTCCTCTCTCCACTCGGTAAAGAATTGCTCATCTTCAGCTAGGGTGAGGTTAAATTTCTTTTCTAGGTCGTACAGGCTGAGGTTTTTGGCTTGAAGAGTTTTAACCATAATGAGTGTGTTAATTACTAATGACTATTTGACTTAGTTTTTTTAAGATACTGAGGACGCTGTATAGCTCATTGCCGCGATTGCGAATATCGAAAATATCAGATGTGGCATATTGGGGCGTTTCTGCTTTGACCAATTTGATGAAGATGAAACTCCCACCTGTAGTAATCATGCCGAAGCTTGGTTTTTCTGGATGAGGGTTTGCCAACATATAGGCAAGAATCTGTGATAGTCCTGCTTCTATGGAAAAAGAGGCTCTTTTGGACTCAATCACCATGACCCAAAATTGGTCTTTTAAAACTAATGTATCAATTCTTCCCTTAACCAGAGTTTCCTCATCTTCTACAGCAATATCTACAGATTCTTCTGATTTCACATAAAAGGGAGCTAAATAAAAGTCTCCAATGAAGAGAAGTGGGTCGAGGATTGCCATTCTAATCACATCTTCTAAAAGAGGTGGGTAATTTAGGAGATTAAAATAACCCGCCTTGACTTTATCTAGAAGTTGCTTGTCTAAATCCGTGATTTCTGGTAGGTTCTCTTGCCACTCTGAGAAAAATTGGTCATCCTGAACAAGTTGAAGACCAAAATTGTTGATTAAGTAGCGTAAGTCTATATCTTTAGCTTGGATTGTCTGAACCATAGTTATTAAGGAATGGGGAATAGGGAATAGAACAAGGAAAGTTACTTCCTTTGAGTAAACAAGTTCTCTTCTACAACTCGTTTCCAAGAGGCAAGTAGGGTATCTATTTGCTGTTGTTCTTGAGTGCGTTGGCTGGAAACACCCTCACCCCCTGCCCCTCTCCCATCGGGGGAGAGGGGAGAAGTATCTGGCGTAAGGGCGCGTCCGGCTAAGGCTTGGGCAACCAGACGCAGTTGGGTGGCGTCGGGTTGTGCTAAAGCGAGGAAGTTAGGAATGTCCTGGGGTTTATGTTCGGATAGCCATAAGAGGCGGTGCAGGATGTCGATGAGGGTGGGGGCGGCACCAATGGCTTGGGGTTTGACGTTGAAAGTCTGTTGTTTCTCGGTTTTCTGGATGCCCAAGTCTTCAAAGACACCGCGATCGCTATAATCTTGCAGTTGCACTTGGTTTTTGGTCTTTTTGACGAGGGCGAGTTTGCCATCAGTTAAGCCACCAGCACCGTCAAGTTCGACACCGACACCCCGCGCTAAGGTGTTGGCTTCGTCAAAGTCTACGATCGCTTCTCCATATTCGTAGCGTCCCAGGATGTAATATTGGGTGGGTTTGTCTACAGCAGTCACACCTCGTCTGTCGCACAGCAGCACGTCGGTTAAGACAGTTTCCAGGACTTCTTTTTGTACTTCGTCGAGGAATGAACTAGCATCGAGTTCTTCACCGTTGGGCAGTTCTACCGAGTCGTATTGGGTGTAGGCGCGGAGTCCAGCACCGATGCAGGCGATGACTAGATCGGCACCCGTGACACCCTCTGACATCAGGTTTTTGACTCGTTCGCGCACTATCTCTGCCAGTAGGGGACGCACATCCATTGCATAATCGCCCACCTTGGCATCTGTACGCTTGCGGGCAATGAGGAAGATGCTGGAAGCGAGGGCGGCTGAGTTTTGATCGCGTAGCCTTCCACCTCTCTCTGTATCCAAGGGCCATGCTTCGGTAATGGTAAACCCTGCACGTCTGAGGGAATCAATCAGTGTTACCCAGCCTGCTGTAGTTTTGTGGGCATACACCACCACCATCGTGCCGCCAGTCTTCAGTACTCTACTGGCTTCACAGAAAGCCTGGTACATCATGTCTTCGTAAGCTTTAGCGGCTTTGGCTTTATTTCCCCCATGCCGTGAAGGTTCCATAATGGCTTCATTTTTCTTGGGGGTTAGTTGACTCGAAAAATGTTCTTTATAAAGGTGTCCAATTGAGCGTTTTAGCCACACATAAAAGAAGTCTGACAGGTCAGCGTAGGGGACAGAATCAAAATAGGGAGGGTCTGTAATAACTGCATCTAACGATTCTGATTCTATTGGTAAAGCCATCGCTGAACTGCGCTGTAGCTTACCAGGATAACCACTATTGGATTCTTGCCTGATAAATTGTAGAATCCAGTTAAGCGCACCTTCGGCATTTCCGGAAGCATTACCAAGTGGATTAATTTCTGAAAAATCCCAAACCATTGGTAGTGCCTGCATAGAAAAAGTATTACCAATTTTCTCTCCTATACTTTGCCAGCGACTAATTGTACTGTTGCGGTCAGCGATGCGATCGCACATGATACCGAGATAACTTGCGCTCGCCTTCCCAAATTCTTCCTCATACCCCTGCTGCAACATCTCCTCATGCGCCAACCTCACCCACTTCACAAATGTCATCAGTGACAGCAATTGTCGTGAGGTAAATAAATCTGACCATTTCAACAAGCCATAGGGTTGCACTCGAAAACCAAGAGTACCGTAATCAGGTAAAGGTTCACTTGGAATTGTTAAACCTGTTTCTTGACAAAGCTGTTCTAGTCGATTACTTAAATCAGTTTCATCGGGAATATAATGCTGACATTGCTTTCCAGCTAAATAAGTTTTCCCCTTTTCACCAGCAGTTGTGCATACCATTGCCATAAATTGCTGACCCATTCGACCAGCAACACCTTCTTTCTTGACATGCTTCACATCAATGGTTGTGCCACAATGCCGACAGGTAGAATTACCCCGCGAACTACCAGAAGCCGGGTCAAAACCTAATCCTTTTTCTGTGGTAGATTCCACCACTTCAAACTCAACCCGTTTTGTATCGTGATTCGGAATAACTTTCAGCGCAACATACTTTTTACTTTTCTTACAAAGCCAAGTTTGACGCACCAAAGGAACCGCAGCACCACAGCCAGGGTTAGGACATTTCACCGTGCGTGTCCACAAGTAGGCAACAGGAGTCAGCTTTTGACCGGGAGTTAGCGACTTAGCTTTGGGTTGTTCCAGCAATTCCAATTGCTCATACTCCTCTGGCAGAACCTCCCCTACTGCGATTTTCGGGTACAAATCACCAATTTCTTCCCGCACTCTTTCTATTACCCAGTTCCCCCATTTTTCCACCTCATCCGCTAATTTATTTCCGTACTTTTGGGGATAAACTAGAGTACAAAGCTCAATAATATGGGCGACTGGATTAAGTTCTACTGCATAGCTTTCACAGCCCAAGCGCAGCGCTTCTAAAGGAATTGCCCCTCCTCCAGAAAACATATCCAACACCTTGGGCGGTGGCACTTGATTGAGGGGTGTGTCAGAGGGGAGATTGAGACGTTCTCGCTGCGCCTCCAATATTTGTTTTCTAGCTTTGGCAATAGTAGCTTCCCCAGCTTGCCACTTGCAAAGCTCAATCATCGCCTTACTCAAAGCGTTGCGCTTCTGGGGAGTCTCCGGTGCAGCTACCAGCGAAGCAAAAACCGCCGCCCTTGCTGCAACTAAAGGTCGTCTCGCCCACCACAAATGCAGTGTAGAAATATGACCTTTACGAATTGACTTTTCCCGTGCGGCTTCAATAGAAATCTCACGAATCGGGATAAAGTCTTCAATCAAGCGACGGTCTTGAGACATGAATTAGCGGCTAATTTATAGGACTGCGGATTGTATTCTGGCATATCAAGCACGAATTGTCTGGTCAGCCGCCTTAGTTAAGACCTCATCCATCCAAGCATTGATGCTCTTACCCGCTTTCGTGGCAGCAATGAAAATTTTACGATGATGCTCTGGTGTAGTACGAAAAGGAAGCTTGCCAGAGAAAGGCTTATCAGGCTCTTCTCCTAATTCTTCACACCATTCCAGATAATCATCAACAGAGTCCTGAAATGCCTGACGAGCTTCTTCAACAGTCTCGCCTTTAAACGTAATTACGTCCTTGATGTCAATCACACGACCACAAAGGATATTCGCGTCTGGATCGATTTCTATATGACCGGTGTAACCTTTGTAAGTAAACATATTTACTACTAAATTCTGCACTCTTTTTTCCTTGAGCATCTGAAGCTGGTGGAGTTTGGTGGTATTAGTCTGGAAAATAAATTACTCCTTTGTTGATTTTGTTAAGGTGGCATCTCCACTAGGAAAATAAAGTCACATCGTTTGTCTATCAAAAACCTCCTGAATAGAAGCTTGCTTATTAAGAGCCGATTACCGACGAACCTTCTAATATTTATCTTTGCTAAACCGAATAGATTACTTTGCTTTTTCAGTAATTGACGGTTTTCCTCTTTTAGCAAAGTTAAATACTTTGTGACATCTCTCCTTAGATTTATGTTCTTTGACTGCCCTCTAAATCGATAAGATTTAATTAACTTGAGGTAGTCAATTGTTGAAATTTTATTTAAACGCAATCCCCAATTAGCGAAGAATCCAAATACTCCTTTCCAAAATTCAAATTTATGATTAAATTCAAATTTATGATTACTGCTAGCGAAAAGCTGTTTCAATCCCCTAGCGGGGATTAAGTCAGTGAAAAAATATAGAGACAAAAGTTCTCTATCAAAGACCGGAGCTATTTGAAACACTGAAGAGGTTTCAATCCCTTTTAGGGAATTAAGTAAATTACTAAAATTATCATTGTAGCTTGGTGAACCTACGTCGTTAACATCTTTTCCATTGTTTAGTTCTTGGTTTATTTCTTGAATTGAAAAAAGTCCACCTTCTTCAGAAGCCTGTTTACACTTATGCATAAAACACTGGACTGGATCATAAGTGAATAAAAGAAAACTACTAAGATGACTCTTACCAGCTTCTCTTAAATCTGTTCGCTCACTGCATTGAGTAAGTGTTTGCATCTGAGGGTTATTTTCGGCAAAACTAAGCAAATTAATCTCTAAGCTAAGCTCAGGATATGCAATATGAGTTGAAGTATAGCTCGTTGCTTCTTCTTTAAATACTTCAAACACAGGTCTGTTTGCCATTTCTTGATTGGGCAACATAGTCCAAAACTTTCGGGAAGTCTGTTTCCACTCGCTCAAAAGAAAACAAGCTATGACGACACTACCAAGAAAGCAACTCTTGCCAGAACCCGTTGGAGCTAATAAAAATACTTTTGAATCATTTTTAAATTCAAAAGGTGCGCTATTATCTGTTAAGCTCGTTAATGATTGTCTCAATTTACCTCGCAAGATACTAGCAGGAATGTAGGGTATTGATGCGCCTGCAAAGCTATTATCATAAATGTAAGGATTCAATTTGTAGGCTGTAAGGTGTAGCATAATATTACTTATATTTTTTCATTTAGGGGAGTTTTAGATGACTCCCCTGGTTAGTAGTTTTTTTTATTTGTTTTAATAAGGGGTTATTCCAGCGCTTTCCAAAAAGTCTCTGACATCCTTAACTGTACATTTACAAACCTCCTTGCTAGTTGGATGTGGTTCGTGAAAAACTGCCCTCACACCGTTCAGCGCAACCCGAACTCTTGAACCTCTTCCCTCCCTAATAACAGCACCTAAGCCGCTCAGGAGACTTTCAATGTCTCTCCACTTGAGGTCTGAAGGAACCGGTACTGTGAAAATGGTCTTCAGCGTCGCCGATTGCTTGCTATTCAAGTTAACTTGGTTCAGTAGACTACCCTACTGATGATATCAGATTTTGATATCACTGCCTAGAGGCTGGATATAGCTCCCTGCTGCAACACCTCAGCCCCGACGATATACCGCGTCACTTGCTTAATCTCCTTGGCATCCCCCGCCAAGACTCTCGCTGGATTCGGAATCTTCAATAACTCAGGATTCGGCATCTTGCAGCCCCAAACCACATACAGCCAGTACGAATCCCCTAACTGCTGTGCCTTGCGCCACTCATTCACCGTCAGAGAAACTTCCAACTCCCGCTGCGCCCGTCCCTTCACCTCAATCCGACGCACGGGTGCAATACCCGTTTCCGGGTCAACAGGTCCTACACTGCGAATATCAAAACCACTGCCATCTCGATTTTTACTAACATCCTCCGGTTCCCATCCCCGCTGGCGCTCATAGTCCATCACGTACTGCATGGCAAAAGCATCAACCTCTGGATCGTTCCGCATCCCTGGATAGCTGGACACTTCTACAGGTGCCGGATGTACTAGAGCCGTTCCCAAATAGGCGACTCGCCCAGGACGTACAATCTTGAGATAGTCCAGTTCGTTCTGCTTATACTTGTAGCGTTCTTGCAAGTCGCGCACCTTATTCTGAGCCGCATCTCGTGCCACTCGGTAGGTTTCATCACCCCCTGCCACTTTCGCCGCTAACTTCATCTGGGTGCGTTGGGCATCCCGAATCGCTGATTCCATTGCCTGCTTCAGGTAGTCCTGCCGGATTTGCAACTCCCGTTGCCGCTGCGATCGCTCCTGATTCATCAACGGCAGTTGGATTTTCACCTTCAGCCAGTTTTCCACTCGCTGCTGTTCGGCAGGAGTCGGCGGGTGAAGCGCAGGGTTACTCAAAGATTGAGCAGGGGCTAAATCGTGCAGGCAGTCGGGCGGAATGAGTGTTAGTTCTCCAGAAGCGTCCTCGGCAACCGCACACATACGAGCCTTGATAACGCTATCTTCTCCCTTACGCCCTTGACCGCCTACCTGTACGTCAAAAAAGTGGATGCTGTAGGGATGTTCGGCATCGGCATCGATAAATACAGCCGCTTGATGGGAGATAGTTTCAGAAAGCTGAGCGTCCAGTCGTTCAGCAACGGCGGCAAATAGAGGATGCCCCGGCGAACATAAATCGGCATCTTGGTGAGCGGCAGTCGCCAGATTTTCCTTATAAAATGTCAGCTTGGGATAATTTTTCTCTGGGGTTCCCAAGCGACGGATTGCCTCTAGATGATTAGAGCGAAACTCCTCTTTAACGTAGGGAACGCGCCACAACCCATCGGCACGGGGTTCTAAGTTCACCCGCAGGTGTTCGCAAGCACGTTTGAAAAATTCTTCCACATAGCGCGGCATCAACCGCTGTTCTTCCGAGACGTAATCCTGAGTTTGGGTGCGCCGAATCTGGGATAAATCCACATGGGTTGTCGCCAGTGCTACACCCGTTGCCTGTTCTAACGCCTCCAAACGTTCGGGGTTCAAGCGTTCAATTTGCTCTAGCGCTTCGTCTTCCAAGGCTGGAGTGTAAGTGGCTTCCCGCACCAAGTCCTCAAAGCGGATGTCATTCAGTTGCAGCAGTTGACCAATGACATCAAAAACGCGATCGCCCATTGCTATGCGAATTTCTTCCAGCTTTGTCAGCAACCGATTCAGCACCCGCCCTTCTACCGTATTCACCGCCGCGAAGTTGAAGATGTAAACCTCCTGTTCCTGACCAATCCGGTGAATCCGCCCCATCCGCTGTTCCAAGCGGTTCGGGTTCCAAGGCAGGTCGTAGTTAATCATCAACCGACAGAATTGCAGGTTAATCCCTTCCCCCGCTGCCTCAGTCGCCAAACAAATCTGTTTGTTGAACTGGAAATCCTTTTGTGCGGCTTTTCGTGCCAGCACATTCATTCCCCCGTGAATTTCACAGGTGCTATATCTCCAATCGGTTAGATTCTTTTTAAGATACTCCAGGGTATCCCGATGCTCGGTGAAAATCAGCAGTTTGCCGCGACCATCCTTGAGTTCATCAAAGTCAGCTCCCTCCAGGCATTCTTTCAGGGCATTGAGTTTGGTTTCCGTCCCCACATCAATAGTCTGCTGAGTCAGCTTGACGAGTCGCTCCAGTTCCCGTAACTCTTCTCGCAACTGGTCTATTTGTTCGGCGACGGTAGACTCGATCGCTAGCGCTTCTAACTGCTCTTCGTCACAGTCATCGCTCTCTTGCTCCGCATCAACAGGTTTCCCCAAGTTCATC
This sequence comes from Coleofasciculus sp., assembly GCF_046565525.1. Lineage (NCBI taxonomy): Bacteria > Bacillati > Cyanobacteriota > Cyanophyceae > Coleofasciculales > Coleofasciculaceae > Coleofasciculus > Coleofasciculus sp. The sequence continues at coordinate 15,596 of NZ_JBKHUP010000113.1, forward strand.
AAGCGATCGCGCTGTTGGGCCGGGGATAGCTCATCGAGTTCCGCCAACAAATCCGCAAAACGCCGCTGTCGCCTTTTCAAGGAACTGAAAATCGCATTCAAACTACTGGCTAATCGCCGCTGCAAAACCGTCCGAGCCAGAGCAACTGCCGCTTGCTTTCGCCCTTGGGTTTTCCCCAAATACTTGTTAATGTACTTCGTTACCTGTTTGTACAGGTGCTCTTCTTCTGGGGATAAATTAAACGGCACGGTTTGGGCATGGCGTGCCTTAAAGAGCTTGCGCCCCTTAAAGTCTCTCAATTCCTCTTTAATCCGACGCAGGAACCAAGGACTATTTTCCAGACTCAGAATCTGGGGATTGAGTTCATCACAGATAAACTGCTCTGGATCGAGTAACCGCAGAAAATTGTGAAACTGATCGACATCCCCCTGGTGCGGAGTCGCCGTCAACAACAGAATCCTCTCGCTATTGCGGGATAATTCTTCAGCTAATTTGTAGCGTCCGGTACGTCGCAAGTCATCGCCGTGGGTTCGGGCGGAACATTTATGGGCTTCATCAATAATCACTAAATCCCAGTCCACTTGCAGGATACCAGGCATGACATCATCCCGCTTGGCAAAGTCAATCGAAGCAATACACTGGCGGAACCTGTCCCAAGGATTACCCGCCAACTGGTTCTTCGCCAGAGTGGACGTGATCACCTCAAAAGTTTCAGAGAACTTGCTGCGGAGTTCGTCTTGCCATTGAATCGTTAGCGGTGCAGGGCCCAGAATTAACACTCGGTCAATGGCGTTGCGTAATTTAAGCTCTTTAAGCAGCAACCCAGCCATAATCGTTTTCCCAGCACCGGGGTCATCTGCCAGCAGAAACCGCAGCCGAACCTGTGGCAAAATTCGTTCGTAAACAGCTTCTAGCTGGTGGGGTAAGGGACGAACGCCGCTGAGACTGACGGCAAAGTGAGGATCGTAAGCGAAGGCGGTTTTAATCCGTGCCGACTCAACGAACAAGAAAAATGAATTGGCATCGACGGGAGCCGAATCGGTTTGCTGCTGACGAGCGAGAATCTCCTCAACCTCAGCACTACTCAAGAGCGCTTCCCGTAATTCGCCGCTTGCGGTGCGAACCTGTAGCAGTACGGTTTCATCAATAACGTTGGTGGACTCGACAGTCACAGCCCCGGTGAATTGTTCGGGGATGGAAATCCGTCTGCCAATTAGTTGATCGATCATCGGCTATTCTTTTACACGTACTCTTCGGCTGTTCCCATTCTCTTCGATCTGCCTCAAGGTAGAGGACATCAAAGGGTGTCGAGAGGCTTGGCTTCTTTCTCAACTCACGTTGACTCACCTTCACGCTTCGTCGCTGTTCCTTACTCAATTTGAGTAAACTGGACATAGCGAAAGCGCTCTAGATGTCTCAGCCTGATTTTCCTCTACATTACATAGAGTTCCCGTTTTAGCTGCAAGACGAACACAACTCCGAAATCTTTCTTGCTACGTTTCACTCTTCGGCTGTCATAGAACTAGACTCAACTCCGAAGCAGACTTACATAGCAATAGTACTAAGATACTATTTTAGGAGTAACACTGAAAATAGCTGTTTCCAGTCCTCTGAGGAAGAGTGCTATGGCAAAAACCGTTCTACCATCAAAGTTTCAGGAATGGAAAGGACTCGATCGGATTAGCTCAATTGTGCATGAGATGCACTGCATATTTCGGGAACTCGCCAAAGATGACTTTGGAATTGATGGAGAGATTGAGGTTGTTGTTCCCAAGCCTGATGGGAAAGGATTTGAAACAACTGGTGGGATTATCAAAGTCCAGGCTAAGTCGGGTAAGAGTTACATTAAGCAAAATTCCAAAACTGGATTTAAAACTCCGGTAGAAAGAAACGATCTAGAGTTCTGGTACAACGCGACTTACCCCGTAATCTTCATTGTTTATCATCCAGAGGATAATGAACTTTATTGGCAAGAAGTCAAATCTTATGTTCGGCAAAATCCTACTGCCTTTCAACCCCCATTAAGTATCACATTCAATAAAGAGACCGATAAATTTATGGCTACGTGTTACGAAACTATCTGCCGCATCGCCAGTATCAGCCCACCACGGATTTCAACACAGCATCGAGAGCGGCTTTACTCCAATCTCTTACTGGTTAAACGCGCTCCTAAACTTATTACCTATGCGCCAACTGAATATAAAGATTACAAACAGCTTAGAGAGGCAATTAACGGTTTTGTTCCTCCCTTTTGTCTGATTGCAGGTCAGTTATACACCTTAAGCGATTTACGGGATGAGCGGTGCGTTTTAAGAAGCTTCTGCGATCTCAACAAAGTCGATGATTTTCCGGCTGAAAAATGGGTGCAAGATCGGACAGACCGAAGGCACTATGTCTTCCTGTTGAATCAATTATTAGGAATTCATCTAAACCGCTGCGGTCTCAGGTATAACCCTCACTTTAAGCGTAACTACTTTCCAAGACAAGACGATACCCGGAAAGTATTCAGGCAAGACTGGTTTAATGTGCGAACGAGTAGAGCCGCGCCCTCTCGTATCGTTGTAAAACATTATCAGTACGGCAAAGACCGATTTTGGCGACACTTAGCTGTCCAGCTAGATTTTAAACCCATCGGGTCTTCCTGGTTTCTCCAAGTGAAGCCAAAATACTTTTTCACGGTAGATGGCGAGAAGCCCTACGACAGCGCTAAAGTCGGTCCTTACACGACAAAATTAAAGGCACTCGAACACAACGCTCAGGTGCTGAATCACGTTCTCTTCTGGGCTGATATCTTATCGCAACACAAGCCAGTTATCGAACTCCAGTTAGACAGAAAAACTGTGATGGTGATTGAAAAAGAGCCTTTATCAGGAATTGCCAGTTTTGCTATCCCCAGCGACCCAGCCATTTACGAAGAAGTTCAGGATACGGGGCAACTTGACTTATTCGATACTCTGCTTGGCACTGATAGTGAGGGTGACAACGATGAGTATTAAAATTGAACACTTAGAAGAGCCGAAGCTTCAGTTCGCTCGGGATTTTGAACACGAGGACAGCAAAACTGGACTGGCAGAGTTTGGTCCCTTTGGGCAAAATGTTTCTGGACTACATCCTTCAGAAATTCGACTCGGTTTTATTGGGACGCGAGAAACTATCTCTGGTGCCAAAGAATGGATTGAGGAATGCAGCCACCCTATTGAAAGCCAAAACATCAAGGTAGTTAATCGTCGTTCCCACTTAGAGGCAAGTAGTCTATTTCCTGAAGAATTTTCCCAGAATACTCAGCGTACCAGACTGGAGAAAATCCTGAATCGAGACTTTGTTGGATTCAACCGAGAATCTCCCTTTAACTGCTGTTTTCAAACCAATGAGCGCTGGGAGAAATCGATTCCACATCGAGAGTTGCAGGCTATCCTAAGCATCGAAGATAAAGCCCAGCGAATTGGTGAGCTTGTCTCTCTTTTTGAAAGCTACATTTCGAGCTTGGCAACCACTGACCCTTCTCCGAATATCATTATTTTGGCTCTTACACCGGAAATTGCAGATGAAGCTCACTCGGTTAGGCTCTCCGGCAACTTCTACCTGAATTTTCGGCGTATGATTAAAGCGCGAGCCATGAAGTGGGGAATTCCAATTCAACTTTTGCGGCGTCGAACAATTACTGGTAAAGGGAAGGACATTCAAGAGAAAGCCACTCGTGCTTGGAACTTTTGCACCGCCCAATACTACAAGGCTGGGGGAATTCCTTGGCGACCGACGACACTAGAAAGAGATGTCTGCTTCGTTGGCATTAGTTTCTATGTAGCCCAGGAACTCAGTGAGAATCTAACCATGCGTGCCAGTGTGGCTCAAGCTTTTGATTATTTGGGTCAGGGGTTAGTTCTTAGGGGCGATCCATTTATATGGAATCAGGACAAGCAGGGAAAAACACCTCATCTGACTCAACAGGGAGCTTATCAACTCATTCGAGAGACTCTTCATGAGTACATGAAGGTAACAGGTATGCCTCCCCGACGGGTAGTAATTCACAAATCTTCCGAATTCTGGGGGAGAGAACATCAGGAGTATAACGAGTTAGATGGCTTCTATGAGGGAATAGAAGCTGTCTTTCCTAAGTGTGAAAGCGATCTGGTAACTTTGAAGCAGACGGGAATTGATTTATTTCGAGAAGGTGTATACCCGCCCTTACGCGGCACTTACTTCTGTATCGAGGAAGCTCAACACTTTCTTTACACTATGGGATTTATGCCATATCTGGACACTTATCCCGGTTCCTATGTGCCTGAACCCTGGCAAATAACCGAGCATCACGGAGGTAGCGCTCCGAAAGAGCTTTTGCGTGAAATTCTAGCTCTGACAAAGATGAATGTGAACAACTGTTCGTTTGCTGACGGCACTCCGATTACAATTTCTTTTTCTGGCTCCGTGGGGGAGATTATGAAACACATTCCTGACGATGGGATTGTACAGCCCAAGTACAAGTTTTATATGTAGTTTCGACAAATTGACGAGAAGAGAACTGGAGGAGTAGCAAGAGCACAATTCGCTCCAGCTTTTGGAAAAATACTCTCAATCCTCCTTATCAATAAGCTCTTCCAGTTGTGCCAGCAGTTTCTCTAGCTGTTTGCGCTTTTTAGGGTTGTTCCACACCTTCGACTTTTGGGCTTTCTTATAGGTAGTCTTCAGCCGTGAGGCAAGGGGAGCGTCCTCAGTTGCCGGTTTGGAAGCTTTGACCCGCTCCCGGATTTGAGTCAACGAGAACGATTGTGCGATCGCATCTTCCAGCAGAGTCCGGCGTTCAGTTTCATCCTTCACTTGCGCTAGAGCTTTCGCCTTGGTGTACTCAATTTCACCTCGATGCAAGACTTCGAGAATGTCAGAAGGCAACCGCAACAGGGGAAGGCGATTGCAGGTAAACGAGTACCAACTCATCAATCTCAGCTTGTCGAACACCGATTGTACGCCCTGCTCCGCCTCCGATTCCGGGTTAGGGATAACGTTATCCCTAACGTCAGAGTTTTTCCCTAAGTCCTTCTCAAAAGCGTTCTTCATCTGATAAAGCAACGGGGGAATCTCCGGTAGGGGGAGATTGAGTTTGAGAGCCAGTAACTGCAAAATTCCCTCAGTTTCTTCGACCGGATTGAGGTCTTCTCGTTGGAGGTTCTCGACTAGAGCCAGTTGCAGAGCTTCAGTGTCACTGAGTTCCCGTACCACTACGGGAACCTCAGTCAGTCCCACAAGGGCAGCAGCTCGATAACGCCGTTCTCCCGCCACTAGCTCGTACTGATTGTCCGCAAGCGGTCGCACCAACAGCGGCTCCAATATGCCGTGCTGCTTGACCGACTGCACCAACTGCTCTAACTTTTCCGGATCGAAGTAGCGACGAGGCTGAGTCCGAGTTTTAATGTCGGACGTGCGAACCAACTCCGCCGCCGGACGCTCCTCGCCAAAAAGAGCGTCTAGGGAGTCAACGGGCGTCACATCCGAACCGTAAGGGCGCTCGCGCTTACGAGCCATTACACCAAAACCTCCAAGTCTTTAACAATGGACTTGAGAACCGCAATTGCCTTATGGCTACTATCGTAGACGGAGAGTGGCACACGAGCCTCAACCGCATCGGCAAAACTTGTAGACCAGGGAATGGCAGGATAGATGGAACCCACACCAGCAAACCGCTCTTTGATGGCTTCTAATGTCCGGGCGTCCTGGCTGCGACGAGCATCAAATAACGTAGGGATAAACCCAGCTATTTTCAAACCCCGATTCGGACGACGCCTTACCCGCGCTACGGTCTTGAGCAACAAATTTGTCCCCTCAAAAGCCTTGAATTGAGTCTGAATCGGGACAAGGATATGAGTCGCCGCGACTAGACTGATATAACTCAACAACCCCAGCGAAGGTGGGCAATCAATCAGTATGAAATCGTACTGGTCTGTTACGGCAGAGAGCGCGTCTTTCAACCTGACATCTCGCATATCCGCGTTGACCAGCACTAATTCAGTAGCTGACAAATTGATGGAAGAAGGCATTAAATCTAAACCGTGTAGCCCCTTGTGGATGGGTAACTCGCTCAAATTCTCATCGCCGTCTTCATCCGCCAGCACGTCAGCAACGGTCGAGTTTAACTTTAGAGGATCTAGTCCCATAAAGATGGTCAAACTCGCTTGCGGGTCCATATCTACTAGAAGAACGCGATGAGAGCGCTCTTGCAGATGATAGCCCAGGTTCATCGTCAGGGTACTCTTCCCAACTCCGCCGCACTGGTTGAATAGTGCAATTACCCGGCTCATGTGTGCCATCTTTAACAGTAGGGACAATCAATACTTGCAACAATACAACTAAAAGAAACTTTAGTTGCACCTGTTCCCCCGCCTCTTCACAACGCGACTACTGACGGGTGGAAGCCGATAAATAGCGCCATCCCCCTCTCCATCCAATTTCACAATAACCTGGTAAGCTGTTCGGCATTTAAATAGGGTATAATTAAAATAGGAAATCCGAAGAACAAAAAAAATATGCCAGCCAAAGAT
>NZ_JBKHUP010000114.1:0-21879 GCF_046565525.1 Coleofasciculus sp.
GAGCTGGCAAGCACCCATAGATTCCATGACCCTAATAACGTAGCGTTTGCTGAGACTGGCTATCCATCAATGGAATGGTTGTGTTGTCCACATTTGTCCAGTGTTAGGCGGATAGCTTATCTGCTTTGAGTTCAATCCACTGCGCTGCTGTCATGACACAGACATCTGGGGTGCGTGAACGATCTTTTCCGGTAATCGGGTGTTTTCCCGTGTACACCCCAGCTTTGTCCTTGACTTCCCAGGGTTGACGATAGCGACGGATTTGTTCTCTGAAGACATCTAGCAGTAAATCAATCGTATCGCCATGATCGGCTGTTGGTAGTGGAACCATGACTAGCTTTCCATCCACCAATTCATAGATGTTATCTGTGCCATCATCGTAGGTGACATAATCTTCAAAGGTTAGGTTTTTGACAGGAGTTTGAGTCATGACTGGGTTGGGCTAGTATAGTTCTAATCTAATATAGAAGGATTAAGTTGAGTAACAGGCGCATCAGCAACCTCTTCTAGCTTAAAATAGTCCAACAAACTCATCCAAGCCTCTGCATGGACAGAGCGATACAAAGCTAGCTGCGTCAGCGCGTCCTGAGAAATACTATGCTCTAAATACGCCCTATATTGCTCAGATTCGGGTAAAGTTTCTAGTTGCCGAACCAACTCAGAACTCACTTCCACCCGTTCCACCCAACCACTAACCCATGGGTTTCGTGAGCGTTCCTGCTCCTCGCACAGGACTTGGAAAAACCAATTATACCGTTTGCCCACTTCTAAAGGCGGTTTAGTCTTCGGCAGTTTCACGCTAACAATCCCCGGCGCATCCGGTAACATCATCTTTTGGTCGAGAACAGGGCGTTGATTTTGATCAAATAGTACGAATCTAGCTTGAGTCACCGTCTCCGAACGACCCCAAGGCAAGTAAAACCAAAACGTCGGATACTCAGCAACCGTCGTCTCCAGATTTTCCGCCGAGACTAGAGCCGTTAACGGCTGGCTAGTCACAGAGAAACAGAATTCATCCCGAATCGCTGTACCCCGCGCTCGCCCCGAGGGACTTTCTTGTTTGCGCTCACGGCGAAACAAATTCACAATCCGCTCTCCCACCGACTGCGCCTGGGCTGGGGGACTGTAGAAGGGTAGCACAGACAGGGACAGCACTGTACTTAGGGTCAAAATCAGGACAGATTTGCGATCGCGTGATAACCAGCTCATCTTCATTACATTAACTCCTAACTCTACATTGATGTTTAAGCTTGTCGCCGCCGATAGGTCAGATAACCAACACCGCCTCCAGTCACCACGATGGCAATCGCCGACGGTATCAACGGCATCCAACCGCCCTGACTGACAAGAATCAGGTAGCATAAACCATACAAACCGACCACTGTACTCACAGCACCAGCAGCCCCTCGCCCCAACGAGCGAGAACAGAACCAGATAACCAAACCCCCAACGGTAGACCAGCCAAAAATCCACAACGTTTCGCCCCAAAGCGGTAACCACCAAATTAAGGGACGCTCATCTAATACCGCACTGATAATTTGACTTGCCATCTGAGCTTGCACCATCACTCCCGGCATATTACCGTAAGGAGTATTCCATAGGTCAGCACTTTTATCTGCCATGTCCGTGTAACCAATAATCACAATCCGGTCTTGAATGTCTGCGGCAGATACCTTGCCATTGAGAACATCGTTTAGGCTAACTGTTGGCGCAAACCTATTGGGGTCACCCTGGTGGGCACGGTAATTGAGTAAAGTTTGATAGCCCCGTAGTTTATTATCCATTTCTTGGTAAGGACTGCCTTTTCCCAACAGTTGCGGAATTGCCGTCTCGCCCAACTGCATATCTCGCACATAGTACCCTTCACCATTTAGGGGAGAGGTATAAGAAATCCCTTCTGCGTCCAGATACTTACGAGCCAGAACTAAGTTCAATGCCACTTCCGTATTGCACAACCCTGGGTCGGGTTCCTGCAACAGCAAGTGACGGCGTACCATCAGCTCACCATCTTCAGAGACATCATTAAATCCAATACGCTCCATCGGAACTTCACTGGGCGGAGGATTACCCGGTCTCAGATTGCCCTGTTCATCGTCATAACTCGCTTTACAGAGAGCAATCAAGTTCTGAGTCTGCCCGAAACGCTCGGCTAATTCTGGCTGTGCCTGATAATCTCGGTAAAAATCTAAACCAATGAGTCGGGGTTGATGTGCTGATAAGATGGCTAACACTTGATCAAGAGCTTTGTCAGGGATTGTGCCAATTCCAGGCTGATAACGCCTCTCAATTATGTCTTGCCGGAGTGCCTCACTACTGGCAGCATCCACCTCAACGATTAAAAAACGCTCATCTTGGGCTTCACTGGGACGTAACCGCATTAACTGATCATAGACTCTCAGTTCAGCCGACTCCATCCCCCCCAACAACCGAGCCACAACCACTAGCACCGAAACGACAGCACTGGTTAAAAACACCGAACGCCACTTGATTTTGCGATAGGGCAGTTCTTGGCTGGCTTTGAGATATTCTAGTTGCAGTGCGGTGGGCTTCGGTTGCTTGTCGGCTGATTCCTGTAACCATTGCTTAGAGGCGACTAAATCTTTGCCTCGCAGTAAAAAGCTATCATCGCGTTCTTGTTGCTCCCATTCCCTAGCCTTTACCAGTAAGCGAGTGTGGCTTTGCACGTAGTCGGGGTCACTATCTAGCGATCGGATTAATTCGCCAAAATTGGGCAGAAATTCACCGCCGTGTCTACGGAAATCAATCCACTGGGCGTTCTCTAAAGCCAAGGGAAGTTCTGCTGTGGCTGTTTCTTGATACAAAATCGCCACCATTCGCTTATTTAGCCTCTGGGCATAAGCTAACTCCTGGGCAACATCAGTATCCTTGACAAAACCAGGAGAAATAACCGCGATAATAGTATTTGCCCGTTCAATACCCTGATAAATTTCTGGCTGTAAGTCGGTACTGTCATTTGCCTGAACGTTATCTTGGGGCAACTCCGCTTGAGTGGCAATACTTTCCTGCTCAAACCACGTCGTTTTGCCCTGCATCTGCAACGCATCATTGAGCTTACGAACAAAGTCTGAGTCAGCATCAGAAGAGGAAATAAATACATCGTGGGACACTTCCGGTGGCTGTCGCAGACTTTCAGTAGTAAATTCTTCGTGCCACGCTGTGGGCTGATGTTGAGTCCTCTTTTTCGCCACTTGCAACCAAGCTTCAGCACGGCGCAGATTATACCCCCGCAGTAAAATACTGGGGTTGCGATTTTGCTGCTGCCACTTGAGCGCCTTAGCTAAGAAAATCTTATGCTCGTGGTAGTAGACTGCCTCGTGATCCAGTATTTTGATCAGTTGACTTTCATCAAGACGATAATCTTCTGAAAGAAGATTATCAGTCAGATCAATATAATGTAACGAGCGCAATTCTGGCGGGATTTGCTCCGGCTCAACAGGACTCACCAGCACAGGGATAATCCGTTTATTTAGGGCTAAAGCATAGTTCAATTCTTGCTGACAGTAGGTAGAGTTCAGGGAGTCAGGTGAGAGCAAATAGACTAAGTTATCTGCTTGGGCTACACCCTGCTTAATCGCTGCCTCAAAGGTTTCTCCTGTTTGAATATCAGCGGTATTCGTCCAAACCGTAAATCCTGCACGCCACAGACTGGTGCGAATCTGCCGCATCACTGCCTCATTTTCGTAGGCATAGGAGAGGAACACCTGACTCATCAGGTTATAGGCATTTTTGATACTTTCGCTGATAAACTCACAGTGTAAATCCGTGGGAGTGCAGGGGGGCTGCTCGTCTTTAAAGCGCACCTTAAGCCATGCTTCGGCTTGCTGTCGTTCCTTGCCAATGAGCAAATGTTGTGATCCCTTGTGCTGCCGTTCCCAGGCTAGTGATTTATCCAAGAAATACGTGTGCTGATTTACGTAATCCTTGTGCCTTGCCAACAGTTCTAGTAGTCCGGAGAACGACTGCTCAAAGTCGTCAATTCCCTCACGACAATACACCCAATTAATTTTGCCAATTGTCGGATGCATATTGGGAAAGCTCGAATGCAGTCCCTTTGCTTGGTAAGCATCCCAGTCAGCATCCGTTCCTTGGGGATTCCGTTGTTGCCAGGTATCACGACTAATCTGTTCGACATGCAGCAACGGAATAATCCGCTTGTGGTACTTGATTGCCAGTTCGATTTCTTTACGGCAGTAGGGGGAGTTGATGGAATGGGGCGCAATGATGAACAGGAAGTTATCCGCTTTCTCAATCCCGTCATCAATTTGGTTTTGGAAATCTACCCCCAACGGAATATTTTCAAAGTCAAACCAAATTTTTAAGCCGTACTCAGTCAGGTGCTGGTAGAGCTTGAAGGCAAAGGCTTTACTATCGGCTCGTCCATAGGAGATAAATCCGTTGTGGAAGCCAGAACGCTGTTCATGCATCTAACTTGAGATAGATTTATTATAGTATCCACAACTATAACAAAAGAACCTGAATGCGACTCGAACAGCGATCGCGAATTAGGGTTTGCTGTCAAAACCTGAAACCTTATCGTTGGTTTTATGTAACGGAGACACTCGGATATCAAGACTTACCCAGGCTTTCCCGTTGAACCATTTGTAGGGACACGACATGTCGTGCCCCTACCATCTTTTATGCTGCACTAATGGTTGCATGGAGGGATGGGTGTTCATGTTCAACTACAAACACATTGGCATAAAGGTTTGCCACAATTTGCTTCCCTTCTAGCGTCAACTCTAAGTAACGCAACGAGTCTTTAATGTAGGGATACACTCCACTCCAGTAGAACTTGGAATAGTTTTGGCGTAAGTCTCCTGGATGACGATAGCCTAAGGCTTTATTCACTCCAGTTTCTTCAAACTCATAGTACAAGGCACTAATTTTTTTCAAGTAGCGCGGATCACTGAGTTGACCAATTAAATCGGCGGATCTCACCAAACCGGGACAGTTGCTTGTGTCTAGGTGATCTTGATCACTTGGCACGGGAAAACGAGTGAGTTCAATATTGCGCTTAATTTCTTCGGCATCAATCAGTAAGTTGCCACCAAACCGTTCTTCAATAAACAGCTTGCCGCGATCTACATGATAGGGAGTTAGGCTAGCATCTGTAGCTCCTGGTGGTAAACTGATCCTTTCCCCATCTATACCTGTGGCATAGAGGTTTTTACTCAAGCGGTCTTGTCGGCAGACGCCTTTAACGTAACCAATATCATGGCAGAGTAAGGAAATAATCGCATGCATCCAGTCTTCACAGGAAATGCCTCCTTCACGAATATGTTTACCGCGCAGAATTTCCTGTCCGACTAAGGTGACTAAAATGGTGTGTTCAACATTGTGGTAGAGGGCGTCACTATTGGCAATATTTTCTAATGCCATGGCGCCCGCCCAGCCGATAATGTCAGCATAGTCAGACTTCCAGCCGCCGTAAGTTCGGCTGTAGCCTTCGCGAATCCGATCCACAAAGTTGTCAATGAGTATTTGGGTTGTGTCAAACATGGAAGGTTACCTCAAGGGGGCTCGTCAGGATAATCGAAGTTTATGAGTTAATAGTTGACTATAATGATAAATCTTTCAGGGAGTCGAGTAATCCTTCTTGGCTTAAAATTGGTGGTTTGCACCTCAGGGTAGGTACAGCGAAAAATTCTCGCACTCGATACTTCCAATGTAATAAAAATAGAGGAAAAGGTTGTGATGAGGTTTTTTGGCTTCCCGTGATACTCTGAGGCAACCCTTGTGAGACAGATCACCTGATCGCAATTAACCTAAGAGGTGCTTTACCGTGCAGGGGAAGTAGAGACGTGCCATGGCACGTCTGAGAGCAAGGTTTTAGGGGCTTCTTTTGACAGATAACATTTTGTCAACCACCCCTCACTTGACTCGCGCCCGCCCTTTGTAGGAAGCAGGGGAAGTACAGGGATAGGACATTAGAGCTTATCCGAATAGTATTAGCCAAACACCTCTGTTTCAATACCATGCCACCACTCACCCAGATTCATCAGATCCTGATGAATCTCAGCTAGCTCACGAGTATATGCATCTGGCGTCAGGGTTGCTTTGCGCTCTTGGAGTTTCTGTAAACGCAATTGCACTAACAGCCAAGGCTTAGCAATCCCATCTGTGGCTTCAATGTATTTGGCTAAATCTTTACTGTTCATTTCCTATTCGCTTCCTATTCGCGATCGCACATCAAAAACCCAAACCTGCGAAAGCCCCGTCTGATTTCCTGGATCAGGCGGGGCTAGTCACAGTTACTGACTTGACAAATTCACTGGAATCCTCAAGCCGCAGCCATTTGCTTATTCACAAAGTCCCAGTTGATCAAATTGTCGATAAACGCTTCAACAAAATCAGGACGTTTGTTTTGATAATCCAAATAGTAGGCGTGTTCCCACACATCACAGGTTAACAACGGTGTCACTCCCAAAGCAACAGGGTTGACAGCATTGGCAGTATTAACCACTTTGAGTGTGCCATTATCGAGGACAAGCCAAGCCCAGCCACTACCAAATTGACTTGTAGCCGCTTTCTTGAATTCTTCCTTGAACTTATCGTAGCCGCCCAAATCCGACTTGATCTTGTCAGCTATTGCACCACTGGGCGCACCGCCACCACCAGACTTCATGGAGTTCCAGAAGAAGGTGTGGTTCCAAGCTTGAGCGGCATTGTTGAAAAGCCCTGACTTGGACGAATCATTGTAGCTAGCCTTAATGACTTCCTCGATAGACTTGTCACCCATGCCAGCGGATTGCGACATGTCGTTGAAGTTATTGACGTACTTCGCGTGGTGCTTGTCGTGATGAAACTCTAGCGTCTTAGCTGAGATGTAAGGCTCCAGCGCGTTGTAGGCATAAGGTAAATCAGGAAGTGCGTAGGCCATATTGTGTTCTATCCTCTCAAATACTGTGTTCTAGCGTGAACTACCTACACTAACCCTCCGGGTATAGTGTAGGCTTCGCGTCTCATTCGCCGATGCCTCTAGCAACAAGTTACTTTTGGTCTTACTCAGCGTCTCTAGTTGGTTGCCCAACCTTTATCCCCACATCCCGTGGAGAACCCGCGCAGCCGCCCTGGTTCCCAAGGCAGAAATTAGTATTTAGCTTGTTTTCCGGTTTTACGGGCAGACAAGTATGGGCTTTACCAGTAAATCATCTGATTCCCCGATCTGTGATCTTTGAGCGGTAAGCATATCACTGCTACTTCGGATTAAACCTGTCTGTTCGATACACTCGGGCGGGTCTACAAGCAACATCATTGTATCACAATCTGTTTGGGGCGTCAGGATAAAATGGAACAAGTTCCGTCTCACGGGGGATTCATCAAGAGCGCTGACCCTAGGGGTACAGCGTGGGACTTCTCACCGGATAAGTTAAAACGAACCTAGACTTTCGATGTATTTTTTAATTCAAGTATTACTATATCAAGGGATTAGCACCTATTGCAATAAAAATTAACAATATAATTGCTAGTAGTAGTGATAGCCATAGCATTAAGTCTATGGTCGAGTTGATTGTATCAAGCTGTGGCGAAACGGGTTAGACGCGATCGCACCTCTCGCGGTTTTGAGTCAAACGAGGACAGTTAGCGGTTTTTCTGGACAATCGCTTTCACCAAGTCAATGGCATCTGCTGGGGTTGTTGCCAAAAAAACAGTCTCTGGCGACAGGCTGGTAAAAAACTGTTGACTTTCTGGATGGTCTGATAACAGTACCACAGGTTTGCCACCCTTAAGGGCGAGGGCGATCTCTGAGGCTGTTCCTGCGCCCATCCCACAAGCAATCACCACATCACTGGAGAGAACATTAATATTATTTCGCCCACTCCCCATATCAGTTGCGATCGCAATATCCACAGCATCGGACATATTCTGAGTATCGCGGCTGGGCAAAATACCCACGGTTAAGCCACCTGCGGCTTTTGCGCCAAGACTTGCTGCGTTCATTACCCCAGCATTTCTGCCACCCGTGAGCAGTACCCATCCCCGCTGGGCAATACGTTGTCCCAATTGATAAGCTCGTTCTAAGTCTGTGGTGGTAGCCCCGTTACCGGGTCCCATTACGCCGATAACAATTTTTCTCATGGGTAGAAAGTATAGTTTACTGAATACTGGAGTTATACCATTTTGGATTTTTTCTGCAACATGATTTCCTTAATCTACTTAAGCTGTCGTACATTTAAATTGGATATTAGTAGCGAGCTTGCTGGCTCACACTACAAGGATGAGAGCCATTATTGACATTAAGGTTTAAATGCCGAACAGCTTATGTTTCCTACTGCACAGGATGTGTTGAACACGCCTGATGAAGTCCTCCGAAGCGTGGGGATTTCGCGCCCTAAAATTTCTTATCTGAAAGATTTGGCGCGTCATTCAATAGATGGATTGCCCACTGTTGATTCTCCCCATTCAGAGCGTGCGATCGCTTTATCAGTCGTCCTAAACAGGTAATAGAGGCGTAATCCTATCAAGTAACTCTGGGATGTTTTGCTCAATCACCTGCCAAACAATATCAAAATCGACGCGATCGCGAGTCAGATCTGTCTAAAGGGGTATGCAGCAGGGGATGATGATGCATCCACCTTCTGACTTCTGAGTTTGTAGCGTTTGAGCGGCAAGTTTACACGCTTTGAATCGCTGAGGAGCCATTTGTATAGCTGTCCTCAATTTTTGCTCAGTTAATAGGCGCTTTACGTAGTCAGAGCAAGACTCACCGCTATAGAGCAGTCGGTGGGGGCATGAGAAACCTTTACGAGGAGAGAGATGCTTTTGATAAGTATTAAGAGACGCGATCGCTGCCTGAGTAGTAAAAGATTCAATCGTACTAGCTAGCATTGTCGAAAGCCGTGATAGAAGGTATTACCTTATCTTTTACCCCACATCAAACCTCTATCACTCTATCAAGAGGTTTAAATTGAGTCGATAATGGAAGGAGGGATGGTGCGGTGCGATCATCTTCAATTGTGATCAAGCGTTTTCGCGGGAGATTGTCGAGCATAGCCAAAACCGTAATCAAACAAATGTCAGTTTTAAGCGAGTATTAAAGGGTTGACAAAAACATCAAACATTCAATCGTTAAATTTAAATCTTTTTGCCAATATAGAAAGCGTAGCCGTAAAAATCTTTGTATTTGTAATATAATTCAGTTTCATGTCTTTGGTTTTCTATGAACTCTTCGGCAGTTTTATTGCCTGCATATTTCCTCAAGAAGTCTTTTTGTGCAGAAACTTGCGGCGTATAAAAATTGTCAGTCCAACAACTTTCGGGCAAGATAAAAGTGGCAATTGGAATATATCCGGCTTTTTGCATTTGTGCCACCTTGTTTGAAATAGTATCTATTTCCGGATAAGCATCTTTCCAAAATTCGTCAATTTCATCAGGTCGCTCTTCGGTAAACCACGATGCCTCTGAAACGCCAATAAATCCTCCTGTCTTCAAAAACTTATGCCATTCGTTTATGCCTCGTTCAAACCCGATGTTGTAGATTGCTCCTTCTGACCAGATTAAATCTAATTCTTCATTCTGAAAAGGAAGATTCTCCATTGAACCAACAATACCATTGACTCTATCCTGAAGATTCAGTTTATGGGCGTTAACATTAAATAGATCTATAAAGGTGGGAAATAAGTCGATGCCTGAAATATACCCTGACGTACAACTAGCCATTGCCATTGTCTGACCACCGGTGCCACAACCAATATCAGCAATTTGTGATTCATTCGTCAGATTATCAATAAAGCTTAAAGCTTTAATCGTTACTTCGGGACTCCCAGGTCCTTGTCGTTCTAGGCTTGAAAAATATTCGCAGATTAATTTAAAATCGAATTCGTGAATCGATTTATTTTTATTTTCCTCGTTCATGATGTTTTCCTGATTTTTCCCAAAATTTAGCCCTTATCATACATTGGACAAGTCTATCGAGTAAAGAAAGGAATTTTAGATATAGTCCACTCCCTATTAAACGAATACACTCGATGTGAAAAACAACGGATATTTGATAAATATAAATCCTCTTTCGTTACTTGGTTGTCCTTTGTATTCTTCTAATATCTCCTGATTGCTTGCCTCAGTTTCTTCTAATACAGCCCCAACAACAGCTTAGGTGCAGCAAGTTTAAATTCAAGCAGTTGCAGCAGTTTGCTCTTCCGGGAGAAATGCTAGAACAATTCGCTCTGGAGGAATACCTGCGGCGATTAAGTCTTTGGTAATTCCCTGTTCCATCCCGTCATATTCCACCCAAACCTTGCCCTCACTCAAAGTCACATAAATCAAATTTCCTCTAACCCGTCGTCCTCTATCCCAACCCACTTGCATCAACGCATAGCGATTTTGCGTGTCGTCAAATACCGTGTCAAGTCGAATATCGCCGTGAGAAGGTTTAAACTGAGCGTATCGTTGAATCACCTGTTTTACAATGTCCTGCTCTCTCGTGATGGTATCCATCGCTTCACCTCTACCGCTTCTACATCTACAATAAGCAATTTCATAGGTAACTCCCGCATCACCAACTCACCAATCGGTTCGCTGAAAATCCCGTCAAAGGTTGTGTCTGCCACAGCAAGATACAACTCACGCTCTGGATCAACCTGTTTCAGGAGTAGTCGTTCACAAATTGACAATGGATAATGAACAATGGATAATGACCTCTCCTTAAAAGAAGAGGATTGAAATTAAGGAAAATCTTTTTTAATTTCTTCGTAAACGAAGAGGTCTTAGACCCAATTAATCAATTGTCAATTATCAATTATTAATTATTCATTGATAAAGAACATATTGACCAATCGCTTGCTCCAAATCAGCAATTGCCGAGTTGCCTCGAAACTCCTTGATTTCAACGGCAATTCTACTACTGCCGCGTCTAGCACCGATAAAGCGTCCTGCAATACCGTTGAGCGCATCTAATCTTGCTGCCAAGTCGATAAAGAGAAATCGCTCACCATACGATATGACATAAGGATCGTCTGTGATTTCCCAACCCTCCTTGATCAGAGCTTGCCTGATGATATTATGAATCGCATCTCGCTGAGGCATGACTTAATGTGTCATAAGCTGAATGACTACTCTATGCTACGCTACGCGATCGCCTCTGGTATCAGTTAAGCTGATGGCAGGGTGATAAGCCGTTCAGCATTATTAGAAATTTGTGCTAGTGGCAATATCTAGAAACGCGAGTTTTTGGGGGTTTAGAGTGGGGGCTTGTTCCCACAACAGCCAGCCAATATCATGTTGTTCGGCGGCGAGACAGAGTTCTTTTGGCGGGACAAACTGTCCGAACTGTTCATTTCCCCAAGCGCGTGCTAATTCACCAGAAACCCAGGCGTGGTTCGGTTGCGTGATGCAGATAAGTCCCTCTTTGGATGAGCGATGTAGCATGATTTGAATTCAAAATCGAACAATTCTCATTATAATTTGCCTAAATTCCTCCGGTTCTGCCTGACCCGCTTGTAATTCTTCACCAATTTCAATAAATTCGTCCAAGGTGTAAGTTTCTTGAATCTTCTCAATCGTGCAGGTACAAAACGCCCTGATTTCCTCTGGGCGATCGCCAACACAGTTTTCGAGATAAATTTGGACAATCTCAGGGGGATAAGCATTCGTCGGTTCTGGGGGCGTCATATCAGGCGTTTGGGAACTCCCTCTAGGTGCGCTCACAAGTACCAGTATCAAGGTACTCATTACTGACGATAGGGTCTGAATTTTTTTCATGATTTTTTTTATGAGCGCTATTGAGGTGAATGACACCGACATGAGGTCACTCAGCGACATTCTCATCAAAATAGTGTAACGGAAATTGACGGTAGGTGCATCTAGATTCAATAGATCCCCCTTCCGTCGCCCTTTAGATCCCCCTTCCGTCCCCCTTAAAAAGGGGGAGACCCAAGGATGCTTCGCTTTTTGTTCCATGGGGGAAGCCATTGCGGGAGCTTTTTTTGCACGGGGGAGACCAGTTGTGGAGTTGCGATCGCGCTCCAACCGTTTCACAATGAACAAAGTAGTGAAACTACCCCCCAGCTTATCCATATCGCTCAGACTGCCCAGCCAACGTTAAACGATGATAAGCAACTTGAACAACGTACTACGGAATTACAAGAAAAACTACATCAGTTAAAAATTGATAACATTTCCCCGCTTTTGGACTAGACAAATCCCAAAAGTTAGGTATACTAAGGTTGTGTGTGTGAGGAAAAGGTAAAGGCGCTTGGGGTCGAAACACGGCAAGACTCCCAGGCGTCTTTCCCATTTTTACAGGAAGTCGGGACTCTTATCCTACCCGCTCGCCGACTCTAGTTCCGTAAGATCCGCTTCAGCCTGATCCTCCTGATCCTGGGCGTCTATTGATTTATGCCATAATTTTGCCCAGAGAGAGTGATAAAGCAATCAACACTCCTGATTCATCTTGTCTGGCTTTATAGAAGGTTAGCCTCTCTCTTAAGAGGGATCTAATTGTTACTAAAGGGTGTGATAGTTTTTACAACAATCGGGTCAAATTAAACAGGTGGCATTGTCCATGGTGCTTGTCTTGATTTCCCTTGTCCTTACTTGTCTGGTTGGAGGGTTGAAAACGTCTGCAGGGGCAAGTAATAAAAGGCAGAACCCGGTAAAATTACGTCAGATGTTAGAGTTAAAAGTTATAACCTGTGGGGTAATCTGAATCAGGTGCGGATAACTAGCCCGTTGGCTCATTCTGAGTTGGGCGATCGCACGGCTAAAACCTTGACAAATTTCTCAGACTATGCATTTACAGAGGGGTGATATGAAAATTGGCAGCAACTACCTGGGTAACGGTCAATGTGAATTCCGAGTTTGGGCGCCGTTGCGGGACAGCGTCGCGGTTCACATCGTCTCTCCCCAGGATCAGGTTATTCCCCTGCAAAAGGATGAATGGGGATATTGGCAAGAAACGGTAAAAGCTGACCCAGGAACCCTCTATGTCTATCAACTCGATGGCTCGCTGGAGCGACCTGATCCCGCCTCCCACTACCAACCTCAGGGAGTCCATGGTTCTTCTCAGGTGGTGGATCACCAATTTAACTGGACGGATGATTCCTGGCAAGGAATTCCCCTCAAAGACCTAATTATTTACGAACTCCACGTCGGTACATTTACACCAGAGGGAACCTTTGAATCCATTATCCCCCGCTTGAGTTACCTTCAGGATTTAGGCATAACCGCGATTGAAATTATGCCCGTGGCTCAGTTTCCCGGAAGCCGCAACTGGGGGTATGACGGGGTTTATGTCTATGGCGTCCAAGAGTCTTATGGGGGACCTGGGGGGTTGAAAAAACTCGTGGATGCTTGTCATCAGGCGGGGATCGCAGTCATTCTAGATGTGGTGTATAACCATTTAGGACCCGAAGGCAACTATCTTTGGGCGTATGGTCCATACTTTACCGATCAATACCGTACCCCTTGGGGCAATGCGGTTAACTTTGATGGCGCTTATAGTAATCAGGTACGGAATTTCTTTATCCAGAATGCTCTGTACTGGTTAGATAATTATCACATTGACGCCCTACGGGTTGATGCAATTCACGCGATTTACGATATGAGCGCTCAACCCTTTCTACAAGAGTTAGGGGATGCAGTCGCCAACTTCAATCGCACCACGCCAGTGCAACGATACATCATCGCCGAAAGTGATCTCAATGACGTGCGCGTGATTAAACCGAGGGAACAAGGGGGATTTGGTCATGATGCTCAATGGTGCGATGACTTTCACCACATTTTGCATACCCTATTAACCGACGAACAATCTGGATATTACGCAGATTTTGGCAAAATTGAGCAGTTGGAAGTCACCCTGCGCGAAGGCTATATCTATAGTGGGCAATATTCCAGCTTCCGCAAACGCAACCATGGGAATTCAGGGGCGGATCGTCCGGCGGAACAATTTGTCGTCTGTATCCAGAACCATGATCAAATTGGCAATCGACTGATTGGCGATCGCTTATCCACTTTGGTAGACTTTCAGGGGTTGAAGCTAGCGGCTGCGGCTGTATTGCTTTCTCCTTATGTTCCCATGCTATTTATGGGCGAAGAATATGGGGAAGACGCACCCTTTCCCTATTTTGTTAGTCACACTGATCCCGATTTAATTGAAGGCGTGCGTAAAGGGAGGGCTGAAGAATTTAAAGCGTTTGGTTGGGACAACGCACCTGATCCCCAAGGAACAGAAGTCTTTGAGCAGGCAAAACTGCAGTGGGATAAGATTGATCAAGGGAAGTATGGCTTGTTGCGGCGCTGGTACAAACGGTTAATTCAGCTACGCAAAGAAACCCCTGCTTTAGCTACCCTAGATCGGCAGAATCTGAATGTATCTAGTTTGTCCCCAGAAAAGATTATCGTTATCCATCGCACGGCTGGAGATAACCAAGTCCTCGCCTTGATGAACTTTGCCAAAGATGCGGTAACCGTTTCGCCTCAGATTCCCCAAGGGAACTTCTCAAAAGTTATTGACTCGGCGGATAAAGAATGGATGGGTGAGGGATCTCAACTCCCCCAACAGATACAAGCTGGACAATCCTTAACCATTGCTCCCCTGAATTTTGCCTTATATTGTAAGTAACTGTAGCGTCGGTTCAGTCGTTAAGGAAAGCAGTAATCAACCAAAAAGGGGATGTAAGCTGAGTTAAAATCATACCACTATCAACGAATAAGGTGTTGCTAGCAAGATAATGTATGTATGGGTTGATGTGTCAATCTTGGCGGCTGAACTGGTATTATAGTGCCAGACAGCAGCGGTTTCCCTCTAGTTCTTATCGGAGTTCCCCCGTTTCTCCGTCTTTTGGCTTATTTCTACCAAACTCTACTCCTTTTGGATGGCAGATCCTACCCTCAACAGATGTATTCCAGTGCTGTACTCTTAGTGTTGCCCAAAGCAAATGCCTTTGTCATAAAATGAGGTTAAGCTATGATTTAAAATAAGGTTAAGCTATGATTTAAGCATTAAGTTCAACGCCACTATCCTACTGTTTAACATCTTGGTTAGCAAGCAATTTTTTTAGATCGAGTCCTAGAGCCAATGCTCTGTCAGTTCTTTAACCCCTCTAAAAGCTTATGATGCGGATTCCCGTCGCCACCTATAGAATTCAATTTAATCCCGCGTTTACCTTTGAATCAGCAAAAGCCATTGTTTCTTACCTGGCTGAATTAGGAGTTTCTGACTTTTATGCATCCCCCATATTTAAAGCCCGATCTGGTAGCACTCATGGCTACGATGTGGTTGATCCCAATCAAATAAACCCAGAACTCGGCGGCTTGGAGAACTTTGAGTCTCTAATTGAGCAGGTTCAACAACATGGGTTAGGATGGCTTCAGGATATTGTGCCGAACCACATGGCATTTGATAGTGAAAACCCGATGCTGGTTGAAGTCTTGGAGAATGGTCCAGATTCTCAATATAAGGATTATTTTGATATCAACTGGGAGCATCCTTATGAAGGCATTCGAGGGCGAGTATTAGCGCCATTTTTAGGTAAATTTTGCGGCGATTGCTTAGAGAGTGGTGAACTCAAACTTCAGTACAACCAAGAAGGTATAACCATTAATTACTATGACCTGAAGTTCCCCATTCGGATTGAATCCTACTCCAATGTCTTGATCTACGATTTAGCACGTATCCGCCGGAAATTAGGCAGAAATCATCCCGATTTTGTTAAATTACTGGGCGCTCTCTATGCTCTAAAATACATTCCCTCGGGCGAAGAAGGAATGGAACGCTATGACCAGATTAGCTTCGTCAAGAGCATGTTATGGGAACTCTGGAATGATAGTGTAGAGGTCAGGGATTTTATCGACGAAAATATTCAAATCTTTAATGGAGAACCCGGAAAACCCGAAAGTTTTGACTTGTTAGAGCAATTGTTAGCCGAGCAGTTTTTCCGTCTCGCGTACTGGAAGGTGGGTAATGAAGAACTGAATTATCGACGATTTTTTACAGTCAATGACTTGATTTCCGTTCGCATCGAAGATGAGAAAGTTTTTAAACATAATCATGCTTTGATATTCAAGCTCCTTGAAGAACAGAAATTTAGCGGCGTGAGAATCGATCATATCGATGGACTTTATGATCCGGCTCAATATTTAAATCACTTGCGAGACTATGCGTCTGATGCTTACGTTGTGGTTGAGAAAATCTTGGAAGAGCATGAAGATTTGCCCTTAACCTGGCCCGTACAAGGTACGAGTGGGTATGATTTTTTAAACAAAGTTAATGGGATTTTTTGTCATCAGCAGACTCAGCCGAAGTTTGACAGCGTTTATTATCGCTTTATCGGGAATTCCATATCCTATCAAGCCATAATAGATGAAAAAAAGCGATTGATTATAGCCAAGCATTTGACCGGAGATATCGATAATTTAGCTAATTTACTCAAGCGAATTTCGTCTCAGTACAGATACGCCAGTGACTTTACTATCTATGCGCTGAAAGCCGCATTGGTCGAAATCATGGCGCTGTTTCCTGTATACCGAACCTATGTAAGTCCCGAAGGTTTAAGCCAAGCTGATCGGGAGTATATTGAGTACGTCATTGCCAAAGCCAAAGAAAATACGCCAATTTTCTTTAATGAACTGACGTTTATTGAGAAGTTTTTATTGCTGGAAGTTGACGATTCGTTGGTACCAGAAGAAGCCGAACAATGGCGTTATTTTGTCATGCGGCTGCAACAGTTTACTGGACCGCTGACCGCTAAGGGAGTAGAAGATACGGCTTTCTATATTTATAATCGTCTCATCTCTCTCAACGAAGTGGGTGGTAATCCGGGTGAATTTGGCGTTTCCTTAGACGACTTTCATGACTTTAACCAACACCGCATCGCTTATTGGCCCCATACAATAAATACAACAGCAACCCACGATACTAAACGTGGTGAAGATGTGAGAGCAAGAATTAATGTTCTTTCCGAAATTCCCGGCGAGTGGGATAATATGTTGAGAGAATGGCAGGAAATAAACGCTGTTCACAAGGATTGTATTGATGGGTTAGATATTCCTGATCCCAATGACGAATATTTTCTTTACCAAACCTTGCTAGGAACCTTTCCCTTTGATGAAGCGGAGTTCCCTAACTATGTGCAGCGGATCAAAGACTATATTATCAAGGCAATCCGAGAGGCAAAAGTCCATACCGCTTGGTTGAGACCGGATACCAACTATGAAGAAGGGTTTATTCGGTTTGCTGAACGCTTACTCAAAGATACCCCTGATAATCCGTTTTTAGAAGCGTTTCGACCGTTCCAACGTAAAATCCAACATTACGGCATTTTTAATAGTCTCTCCCAAGCCTTACTGAAACTGACATCTCCCGGTGTTCCTGATTTTTACCAGGGAACGGAACTGTGGGATTTAAGTGTAGTCGATCCCGATAATCGCCGTCCTGTGGATTTTGAACAGCGGCTGAAGTTAGTGAAAGAACTGAAACAGCGCAGCGAAACCGATAATCTAGGTTTAGTTCAGGAACTTTGTCAGACTCCAGAAGATGGTCGAATTAAGCTATTTGTCATCTATGAAGCTCTAAAAACACGGCGCGAGTATTTAGAGGTATTCCAGCGAGGAGATTACCATAAACTGACGGTTATTGGCAGCTTGAAGGAGCATGTTGTTACCTTTGCTCGAACTTGGGATCATACAACGGTGATTGTCATTGTCCCTCGGCTGTTGACCAGTTTAGTGAAGCCAGGAGAATATCCCATGGGGGAACAAGTTTGGCAAGAAACCCGGATTTCTTTACCCTCTAGTTCGTCGTCTACGTGGCGGGATGTGATGACGGGACGGGAAATTCAGGGGGACGATACCCTGTGGATTCGAGATGTTCTCAGTGATTTTCCAGTGGCGTTATTGGTGAATCAGAATCAGCAGGAATGTTCAACAACCCTAACCTAGCTATCGCTCTTTGGTTAGGGATTGTCGGACAAACGACAATTTAAACCGTTGAATACCGCATTGAGTCTCGGTTTGGCACAAACTCTTGAATGTTTCCCTAGTTCAAGTTACCTTTAAGACTTTTTGTCGAGTCGCTACTGACGTTAGGACATCTTAACCGGGATGCGGGAAGGGACTGCGGGGTCTCACGAGATACACGATGAATAGATAAACACTGTAGGGGCGACCCGCCGCATATAATTCATACCACCAAACCATTAATTTGTTCGGGTCGCCCTCCACAGGGTATCGGCAATTATCTGATACCATTTCTCTGTAATTGTGCAACGAATAAACCCCCCGGCTATCGCCGTCCCCCCTTAGCAAGCAGGGGGGACTACAGGGGGGTTGGATAAAGTGCAACATCATAGAGAATTGGTATGACCCGCGTACCTACCAGAAAAGGGCGAGTCGAGACAGGTTAATTCTCACACCTTCATAGTTGTGCAGCGACTCGCCCCTACAAAACCAATTACCAATCAACAATCAACAATCAACAATTAACAAATGATTCATTGATTAAACACCATAGCTGGATTAAGGCGCGTCACTTTCTGAATCGCGAAAATAGCTGAACCGACGCACATTCCCACCGTTATCGCCAGAACTGCGATCGCGGATACGGGGGTGATCAGAATCAGAATCCCCTGAGTCGCTGATGTCCACAGGGCTACACCGTAGCAGAGGATCATAGCTGGGAACCTTTCCTTTTGATGAAACCGAGTTCCTCAATTAATAGGTGACTTCAAGTTTCAATGGCTTTAGTCTGAATACAGATCCAATCTCCATCTTCAGTTTTACCAACAAAGTACATATCAATTACTCCTGTCTTGATTCGATAAAGCCTTAAATTACTTAAATTTTCCAGCACCAAACGATTGGCTTTATCTTTCCGGTTTTTATCTTTTTCGTAGGAACTAAAGAAGACGGCTCTACCTAGTTTGGCTTGAGTGAGATTGGCGCTTTGCAAGTTTGCACTACTCAAAGATGTATTTTGGAGGTTTGCTCCTGTCAAATTTACATGACTAAGATTGGCTTTTCCCAACTTGGCATAGCTGAGATTAGCTCCTGTCAAATTTGCATGACTAAAATCAGCGTTGTGGACTCTGCCTCTTATGCGGATATTTCTGAGGTTAGCATAACTGAAATTAGCATCATTCAAATCAACATCACTCAGTCTTGCATTTTCCAGATTAGCATTGCTAAAGTCAGCCCCACTCAAATCAACATCACTCAGTCTTGCATTTTCCAGATTAGCATTGCTAAAGTCAGCCCCGCTCAAATCAATTTCTATAAGTTTTGAACCATAAAGCTTGATACCACTCAAGTCAGTACCCGAAAAATCTCTCTCTCCTGCTTCATAACGCTTGATCAATCCACGATCATGCTGCATATTGTCTCCTCGATGATTTCAGGATTAAATCGAATGGCAGTGACCTGAAGGGGTGACTTGAGACTGGTGGGCAGTGCCCACCCTACGGTAGATCAAGGGTTTTGGCGCTCCAAAAATGCTGACTGGAGCGTGCCATTGGTCTTAAATCAATTGCTTACCTAGCAACTCTTTTTATTTGGTCAGCAAAATGTCTTTGACCTGCTGCATAGCTTGTGAGAAATTCTTTGAGATTCATAGAACTAATAAGGAGCAAAACAGCCCCAATTACTGATTAAACACCATGGCTGGATCAAGGCGCGTCACTTTCTGAATCGCGAAAATAGCTGAACCGACGCACATTCCCACCGTTATCGCCAAAACCGCGATCGCGGATACGGGGGTGATCAGAATCAGAATCCCCTGAGTCGCTGATGTCCATAGGGCTACACCGTAGCAGAGGAACATCGCTGGGAGATAACCGAGAACCGACATCCACAGCGCCTGTTCAATAATTACACCGTAAATTCGCCAATCTGACGCGCCAATTGCTTTGAGCGTACCAAATTCTTTAATATGGTCAGCTACAGAGGAATAAAGAATTTGACCGACAATAATCACACCAACCACGACACCAACCACCGCCCCCAATCCTAGAATAAAGCCAATTCCCGTTCGCTGTTGCCAAAAGTTTTGATTCAGTTTAATAAACTCCTGGCGAGTATAGGTACTCACATTCGGTAAAGCCTTCTCTAATCGTTCTTTGAGAACTTGTAAATCCTGACCCGGTTCCGCCGCAATTAAAACATATTGAATCAAGTCAGAAGCGACTAATGGATTAGGTGGCGGTGGGGGTTGATTCCGTAGTTCGGCTTCCGAGATTCTCGAATAGGTATTGGTACAAATTAAATCCTGAGCACCTGACGGCAATTTACAGGAAAGTTCAGACTTTTGACCCGATGTTAAGAACGCATTAGCACTGGTTAGGGAGGTAAACATGAAAGAATTAGACACAATTGATGCATTCCCTTGAGTGAAACCCACCACCCGGGCGGGCAAAGAATTTACACGGGCAATATCCTCAATCTGTTGCACATTTAGGGAATCTTGGTTGGTTGCATCTACAATAATTTTATAGGGTTCAGATAAGTCCCTCACATCGCCTTGCACCAGATTTATCGGTTGAAACAATTGCCCATTGGGGTCAAATCCCACCACTTTTACCCGGGTAATTTCTCCTTGGGGTGGATTCCACAACGCGCCACTAAAAATAAGGGCTTCAGCTTTAGCAACCCCTTCCACATTACGGGCGGAGATAACATGGGATAAGGGAATGGGTAATGTCAACTCCATTTGCACTAACTTATCAGATGCCACCCAAATATCTGCGTTAGAATTGTAAATTAACTGAGCCGTTGATTGGGTAAATCCATTAAAAATACCTGTTTGTAAGGTAACTAAACTTACCGCAAACATAATCCCAGCTTGGGCGACTAAAAAGCGGGGAATATCTTCGAGTAAGTTTTTCCGGGCAAGAGAAACCATTTTCGTGTGTTTGTTGTTTAGAATCTCTTTGAAAATTTGGTCTGGGCGGGCGCGAGTTACATCTGGGTGAGGGAAGAAACAATAATAGTAAAACCCGCCCCTACATAAAAATGTTCTCAGGCTTCATCCTCAGAGGGCCACAGCAAGCGAACTGCCATTAATGCGAAACCCACCGCCGCGATCGCTTTGAGAACTCGCACCGGGAATAGTTGGGCTACGCCACCCCCAGCTAATACGCCCATAAACGTTGCCAAAAGCAACGCGGCTACAGCCCCCAAGAATACCGCACGGGGGGACTTGAGACTACCCCCAAGCGCGATCGCAGCCAGTTGGCTTTTGTCACCAATTTCGGCTAAAAATACGGTAATGAAACTTAATCCTAGTAATTGCCAATCCATAGTAATTAGGTGTTGATTGTTCATCTCCCAGCTCCCCTAGCTCCCCCAGCTCCCCTAGCTCCCCCGCACTCCTGCATTTCCATCCCTCATCCCAGTTGCACCACATCCCATAGCAGCATGACGGAAATGAAGAGTAATAATGTCCCGGCGGCGGTTTCTAGGGTTTTGGGTTGTAAACGATTGGCTAACCAGGTTCCTAGTAAGACACCGAGTAAGCTGGTGGTAATTAGTGCGATCGCGGCACCTGTAAATACAATCCACGGAGATTGAGATTCTGCACTGATCAGCAGGGTAGCCAGTTGGGTTTTATCGCCAATCTCAGCTAGAAAAATGGTTAGGAAGGTTGAACTAAACACACCCCATATCCCCCGTTGGCGCTTGACGATTGGGCGCAAACTTGCAGGATTGGGGGAAATCGCTAACTCAGACGGATCAGAGACATCTTTGGGGGCTGGATTCATCGAGGCAAAAGGTGCTCTCAGGACAAAACTGACGATGGGCAGGGAAGATGGTTTCACAGGGAGTTCTCAGTTCACGTCAATCTCTTTTCATAATGAACTACCCGCCCCTACTTCGTTGAGGGGCGGGTTTCTACATCCTGCCCCGTAGGTTCCGTAGCGGATTTTTGAC